>SXXZ01000104.1 GCA_005789375.1 Verrucomicrobiales bacterium
TCCTCCGCACCGGTGACTCTCGCTGGCCGGCTCGGCTGCCGATGACCAAGTCGGTGGTCCGCGCCATGGATGCGGTCAGTGCCTTCACCGCAACACCCGCTGGCGGTGCCCAAGCCGTGGAAACCTACGTGGTCGCCGGGGGGTCCAAGCGCGGTTGGACGACCTGGACGACTGCAGCAGTCGATAAGCGCGTCGTGGCCCTCTGCCCCATCGTCATCGACATGCTAAATATCGAGCCGTCCTTCAAGCACCACTTCCAAGCCTACGGCAATTACGCCCCGGCCGTCGGCAATTACGTCGAGCAAGGGATCATGAACTGGCAGGGAACTCCGGAATACCGGGCCCTCATGAAGATCGAGGAACCCTTCGAGTACCGCGACCGACTCACCCAGCCCAAGCTCATCATGAACGCCTGCGGCGACCAGTTCTTCCTGCCGGACTCGTCGCAATTCTATTTCGACGAACTCCAGGGCCCGAAATACCTGCGCTACATCCCCAACACCGACCATTCCCTCAAAGGATCGGATGCCTACCCGACGCTCATGGCCTGGCATCATGCGACGATCAACCGGACGCCGCTGCCCCGCTTCACCTGGAAGCAGGAGGCCCCGGGCCGCATCCGTGTCCAAGCGACCGATGCTCCGAAAAGCGTAAAACTGTGGCAGGCGCACAACCCCAAGGCCCGCGACTTTCGCATCGAAACCCTCGGCCCGGCATGGACCTCGACCTCGCTGACCCCCGACGCGCAAGGTCAGTATCTGGGCCAAATCACCCCCCCTTCGGCCGGCTGGACCGCGGCCATGGTGGAGCTGACCTATGACCTCGGTGCCGCCGCTCCGCTGAAGCTCACCACGGCCGTGTACGTGACCCCAGACCGTTTGCCCTTCGCTCCGGACAAGCCTGATTTGCGGGTCAAAGGCTTCCTCAGCCGCTGAGGTGGCGACTTTTAGAGACCCATCGAACCCAATCCGAGTCGGGTGGGTTTCACGAGGTTCTTGAGGCGGGCTTTGAGGCAGGCAATTGGGTCTTCGCCTTTTCTTTGGAGGAATCTTGGTTTTGTCTGGACAGAATCAAGATTTGGGAACTTATAGCGCTATACCCCGTCAGAGTTTCTCACCAATGCCGTTCTGGCCCGACGCACGGAGTGTTCCAGATCGTCCATCGATGAGTGAATTTTAGCGGGGGATCAGAACCTTATCCCCTAACCATGAAACATTTGATGAACCCTCAGGGTCTCTTGGCAGCGGCTGTGGCAGCGGCGTTGCTCCAGACCTCCCCTACCACGCAGGCAGGTCTCTTCAAGATCGACTTCGGTTCTCTGGAAAATGAACGAGCACCCGTCGATGTGGAAAACAATCCACTCGCCGATGCGAATGGCATTCCAATAGGTCCCCCTCCCGTCCTGATCGATTGGAACGTCATCCCCACTTGGACCTTCGGGGATCCCAATGCCAACGTCACTCCCGGTTCCGCGAGCGTTCCAGGCGTTGCCAGCGCCGATGGGACATCGGTCACCTGGAAACTAAAGGACGTTTCAGTGACTCCTAACAACAACGTCACACTGACGATGTTGGACAATAGAACCCTTGCCGAAAAACTCTCGTCGGAGGCTCCGCCCTACATGCTGGGCCAGACCGCCAACAATCCCACCAAGGAAGGCCGGGACGTGATGTATGACGGCGTCCGAGTTCCCGGTATCGTCAAAGACGATTACCTGTACCGGAATCCGGATGCCGACGGCTCCGAGACGTTGATGCGTATCGCGAACCTCGACCCCGGAACCTACAATGTCACGGTGTTCGAAGGTCGCACTACCGACGGCAAGCGAACCGGCAAGGTCTGGGTGGATGACATCAAGGGCTTGAAGGAACCGGCCACCGAAAACACCGGCAACTACGCGGGCAAGAACGACGCTGGAGAAGTGCTCCTCGACGGCCAACCTCGGACGGTCACCGTGAAGGTGAATGCAGGGGAGTACCTTTGGTTCGCCGAGATGGAGGACAACTCCGGCGGCATCAGCGGCATGGTCATTCGTTCCGTGATGGATCCGGCAGACTCGAAAGGGTTGTTTAAGCTCGATTTCGGCGAACTTGAAAACGAGCGGGTCACCAAGATCACCACCGCGAACAAAGACCAAGCCGGCGAAGATGCTTCGGCCCCGCCTCCTTTGACCGATTGGAACGTGATCCCCACGTGGACCTTCGCGGATCCCAATGCGAACGTGACCGCTGGATCAGCCAGCATCAAAGGCACAGCCAATGCCAACGCAACAGAGGTCACCTGGAACCTCACCGACTTCTCCAAGGATCTGAACAAGAACGTCACGGTGACGATGCTCAACAACGTGGCCCAGAACGAGGCCAACTCGTTCGCTCCGGCCCTGGGTCAAACCCCCAACAATCCCACCAAGGAAGGGATCGCGGTTATGTACGATGGCATCCTCGTTCCCTCCTCGGTGAAGGATGACTACCTGTACCGTAATCCGGACACGGCCGGAAGCGAGACCCTCATGCGTTTCGCGGGCCTAAACCCGGGTAAATACAAGGTGACGGTCTTCGAGGGACGCACCACCGATGGCTCACGAACGGGCAAGGTTTGGGTGGACGACATCAAAGGTTTGAAAGAACCGGCGGACCAAAACACCGGCAATTATGCCGGCAAGAACGACGCTGGAGATGTGTTGCCCTTAGGACAGCCAAGGTCGGTGGTTGTGGACCTCAAGGCCGGTGAATACCTCTGGTTCGCCGAGATGGAAGACAACTCCGGCGGCATCAGCGGTATGATTATCCGCGGCCTCCCGGCGGCCCCCTCGGCCGTCACGCTGCAGAGCGCCTCGGCCCTCGGTGGCGCCTTCTCGGCGGTCACCGGAGCCAGCGTCGATGCCGCGGCCAAGACCATCACCATCCCGGCTCCGACGAGTTCGTCCTTCTACCGCCTCAGCGGCGCGGCGAAGGTCAGCATCTCGACCAGCGGCGCCAATTTGGTGTTCAAATACGAATGACGCGCAGGAACGCAACGCGTTCTTCTCAGTTCTTCTCAGTGTTCTGACAAGGGTCTCGGGTTATCCCGAGGCCCTTTTTAATTTCGTGGATTAATTCGTCACCGTTTATTCGTCACCGCCACCGCCAGCATTGCCGCGTTTTTCCCAACGCCGCGGGGCCCGTTCGGGCAGGGAGTTATCCACCTTAACTTGGTAGGATTCAGAGCCGAAAAGACCGGTGATCGCAGCTTCGAACTCTCGGGACGGGGTAACTTGGTAGCGGTCGTTCGGTTCAATCCACACCGACTCCCCGCCCGGCATGCGAATGCAGAGGTACACCACCACTGAGCCGGAGTGGGCCTCAATCAGGGCCTTGAGATCCGCAAGCCGTGTCTCACTTAGTTGGTCGGAGCGGAGGCGCAGTTGGACCCGCTTAGTAAATTTCTTGGGAGCAGCATCCAGCGGCAGGATCTCCTGCGGGAAGAGCTTGGGCCGTTCTTCGCCTGTGCTGACCTCCGCAGTCACCAGTAACGCCTGATTGACCACGAAAAGGTCGGTGTAGCGGTCATAGGATTCATTCATGGCCAGCGCGGTGACCGTGCCGGTCATGTCCTCCAGCGTGACCATCGCGTAGGGCTTGCCTGTCTTTTTTGAAACCCCTTTCTGGACGGCAGAGACGAGCCCTCCTATCCGGATCATTGACCGATTAGGCAATGCCGCCAGCTCCTCAATCGTGTGCGTGGTATGCCGGGAGAGTAGCTTCTCGTACGGACCCAGCGGATGCCCGCTGACGTAGAAGCCTACCAGTTCCTTTTCATCGGCCAGCTTCTGGGCCACCGGCCAGTCTTCTTGGACCACGAGGTTTTCCACCCGCTGCCGGGAGGCCGGTGCGGCCTCGAACGTGTCGAAAAAGGAAACCTGACCCCGGGATTTGTCCGACGCGTTGGCCGTAGCGCGGGCCATCGAACCATCGATCTGGTGGAACACGGTGGCGCGATTGGGACCGACGGAATCGCAGGCACCCGCCTTGATGAGGGACTCGAGGGCTTTGCGGTTAATGGCCTTGGTTTCTACACGGCCACACAGGTCTTCGAGGTTTATGAAAGCACCTCCCAGAGAACGAGCCGCGAGCAACGCTTCGACCGCGGCCTCACCGACTCCCTTGATGGCCGCCAAACCGAAGCGGATAACCCGCCGTCCTTCCTCGGCTGCGGCGGGGGCAAAATGAAGACCCGAGGCATTGATGTCCGGACCCAAGGTCTCGATGCCCAAGAGCTTGGCCTCAGCGATGTACTGACTCAACTTAGCCGTGTCGCCCTGATCGTTGGTCATCATCGCGCTGAGGAACTCCACCGGGTAGTTCGCCTTCAGCCAAGCCGTCTGGTAGGCCACGACGGCATAGGCTGCCGCGTGCGACTTGTTGAAACCGTAGCCCGCGAATTTCTCCAACAAGTCGAAGACCTCGTTGGCCTTGGGGGCCGGGATGCCGTTGGTGTCCGAGCAGCCTTTTACGAAGGTCTCGCGCTGCAAGACCATCTCCTCGAGCTTCTTTTTGCCCATGGCCCGACGGAGCAAATCGGCTCCTCCGAGGGTGTAGCCGGCCAGGATCTGCGTCGCCTGCATCACCTGCTCCTGATAAATCAGAATCCCATAGGTTTCGCGGGCAATGGGCTCCAGCAGGAGATGGGGATAGACGATCTCCTGTTCACCGTGGCGTCGCTTAATGAAATCGGGGATCAGGTCCATCGGACCCGGCCGATAAAGCGATATGAGTGCGGTGATGTGCTCGATCGAGGCAATTTTGAACTTCTTGCACAAGTCGCGCATGCCCCCGGACTCCAACTGGAACACCCCCAGGGTCTGGGCGTTGTTCAGCAAGTCGTAGGTCTTGATGTCGTCGAGCGGCAGGTTGTCGAGATCGAGCTGGAAACCCGTAGACTTCCGAACCATCTCAGCGGTGTTGCGAATGACCGTCAGGGTCTTGAGACCCAAAAAGTCCATCTTGAGAAGTCCCAGGTCGCCGACCGGTCCCATGGCATACTGGGTGACGATATCGCCCTCGTCGTCCTGCTTGAGCGGCAGGAGGTTCACTAACGGCTGGGCCCCGATGACCACGCCGGCGGCATGAACGCCAACGCTGCGAGTCTGGTCCTCTAGGAGGAGAGCCGTGTCGATGAGTTCGCGGGTCACCTCCTCTTCGTCGTAGGCCTGCTTAAACTCGGCGTTCTTCTGGAGCGCGTCCTTCAGGCCCCATTTCACGTCGGTGATCATCTTGGCCAGTCGGTCCGCATCACCGACCGCCAATCCCATAATACGGCCCACATCGCGAATGACCGACTTCGCGCCCATGGTGCCGAA
>SXXZ01000105.1 GCA_005789375.1 Verrucomicrobiales bacterium
CGGTCCAGGCACGACTGACCGTGTTGCCATCCATCGTGGTCTCGGTCTTTCCTTCGATCTTCCCGTTCACGAGCTTGCCCGACATCGAATACACCATGGTGCCACCATTGGGGCGGTCGCGCCGCATGGTCCAAGTCAGCATGTCGCCCTGAACCTTGCCGTCGGTCACCTCCAGAAATTTGCCCGCCTCGCGGCCGCGGACAATCTGCCCCGTCAGCCGAGCGCCCTCCTGCTTCAAGGTCATCGGTAGGTCTACGGGCTGGTCATCCGGTCCCGAAATGGTCAGGACCCACGCTCCCGAAACGTCATTTCCTGAAGCGACACCCGCCTGCACCGGCGCATCTCCGAGCAACTGAGACAATTGGGTTTCAATAGAGTCGGCCCAGATCTGGTAGCCCTTCTTGGAGAGGTGCAAGTAATCGGGCATCAACTCGCGAGGCATGGTGCCGTCGTCGTTCAAAAACTTGTGACCGAAATCGGCCCAAAACACCGTCTTGTCATCGGCGATGCGATGCAGCACCTGATTGATCTGAGCTAATTTTCCCCGTTGGGCACTGAAGTTCTCTGCTCGTGGAAAAATGGACACCAGCAAAACCTTGGTACCGGGAAGTTTCGTGCGGAGCTTGTCCACGATAGCGCGAACCCCCTCCACAATTTGCTCCGGGGAGTTGTCCTCGCCGTTCGAATTGTTGGTACCGATCATTACCACGGCTGCCTTGGGCTTGAGACCATCGAGGTTGCCGTTGTCGAGACGCCAGAGGACGTGCTGAGTGCGATCGCCGCCGATGCCCAGATTGATGGCGTTGCGATGGGCGTAGTGTTTGGCCCAAGTCTCCTTGCCTTCCCCTTCCCATCCCTGGGTGATGGAGTCGCCAATAAAGATCAACTGCGCCTTGCCCCCATCGGCGGCCACCGTGGCGTTGAAGCTGGCCTGACGATCTACCCACCCCTTGTCAGTGCGGGGTGCCGGTTCAATGGCGGAATGGGCCAAGGCGGAAATCAGGCCGAACTGAAGGCCAAGGACGAGCGCGGCCAATCGGGAAGTGGATCTCATGGTCATGTCCGCACCTTGGTCAAAGCCCGAGCCAGGGCGAGGATATTCTGAGGCCGTTCGATCCTACTCCGGCCCTACTCCAGGCCTCCGCCAACCCGCTCACCGGCCGCCGAAGCAATACAATCCGCCCTCGGTGCGCAGGTAGACCCGGCCGCCCGAGATCGCGGGGGTGGCCAGCGTGTCTTCATTCAACTCGTTGCGTGAGAGGACCTCGAACTTCGGCGCCGCCGCCGCCACCACGGTATTGCCCCGGCCACTCGTGAAGTACACCCGCCCGGCCGCCACCACAGGCGACACCTTAACGTTCTCGGTGAACAACCGCTCCTGCCACAGGGCTTCGCCGGTCTTCAAATTCAGGCACGAGGCCATGCCGTCATCGCGAATAGAGAACAAATGCCCACCGACGATCACCGGGGTCGGGCAATCCGCCGAGTAGCGGGTGGATTTCCAGAGCGAATGGGTCGTGGTGATGTCGCCATGCCCACCGGCCTTAATGCCAACGGTGTAACCACGGTTTTGAAAGCCCGAGGCCACCGCCACCACCACGCCCTCGCCCGCGGTCGGACCGGCAATGGTTCGACCGTAGGGATGCGGCACATCCAAGCCACTCACACTCCAAACCACATCGCCATTGGACGGGTTGTAGGCGTTGAGTACCTCCGCTCCGGCCACCACGACTTCGAGTTTGCCTCCGTGCCGATGGAAAACAGGCGAGGAGTAGGAGTCCTTACCTTCTTCACGGGACGCATTCGATCGATCCTTCTTCCACAAGTCCTTGCCGGTCTTGGCATCCACCGCCATCACGTAGGAGTCAGCTCCTTGATGCATGCGCACGACGAACAGCCGGTTGCCATCGAGCATCGGCGACGATCCGTAGCCGTGGTTGGTCTTCAGCGGGCCGAATTCTTTCACAAGGTTCCGCTGCCACGCGATGTGACCGCCAAGGTCCACGCAGGCCAAATCGCCAGTCCCGAAAAGCACCCACACGTTCCGACCGTCGGACACAGCGGTGGGGGTGGCCATGTTGTGCAACTCGTGCGCATGCAGCTTGCCGCGCGCGATCTCGGTGTCCCAAACCAGCGCCCCGGTTTCGCGATCGAGGGCCAACAAATGCATGCCTTGGTCGGGAGTTTGGCTCGTCAGGTAAATCCGTTTACCCACGACGATCGGTGATGACGCACCGCGTCCCGGCAGCGAGACTTTCCAGGCGAGGTTCTTCTCCTTCGACCACGACAGGGGGGCTGTCTTTTCGGTGCTAATCCCCAAGCCATCGGTTCCACGCCAACAGGCCCAATCGGCGGCCGAAACGGCCAAGGCACAGCACAACGACGACAGGGCGACAGCTTGCAAAGCGCGAAAGGAATTCATGGAATTGCATCAAAGTCTATCGACGGCATCGGCAGCTTTCCAGAGACGATTCCAAAGCCAGTCCAATCCACGGCCCGGCTCCTTCTCCTCCCGAAGGGCCCCATGACCCCGGCATCAAGGCCTCTGGGCCAGTGCGGTGCGGATGATCTTCAGCACCGACTCCCGCTCAGCACCGGAGATGGGCAAACGCGGTTCGCGGACCCACTCCTGGGCGAGACCCGTTTCCTGGCACAGCAGCTTAATGTACTGAACAAAATGCACATGCGTATCGAGCTTCATGAGCGGCTGCGACCAACGATACAGCGCGCGCGCCGCATCCCATTGACCGGCCTTGGCCAAGTCCCACAACTGCTGATTCTCCTTCGGGAAGGCGATGCCGCTGCCGGCCACCCAACCGTCAATCCCCAGAATGGCGGACTCCAAGAACAAGTCATCCACACCCGTAAAAATCTGGTACCGATTGCCCACCTGATTGCGCAACTCGGTGATGCGCCGCGTGTTGGCGCTGCTCTCCTTGATGGCCACCAAATTGGCAACATCGGTCAACTGGGCGAACATCTCCGGGGTCACATCGGCATGATAGCCCACGGGGTTGTTGTAGAGCATCCACGGCAGCGGTGTCACCGCGGCCAGCGTGCGGAACCAATGCAGCAACTCGGCGGGATCGGCCTTGTACACCATCGGAGGCATGACCATGAACCCGGAGATGCCGAGATCCGCGCAGTCGCGCATGTAGGTGGCTGCCAACGACAAGCTCATCTCAGCGACCCCGCTCAAGACCGGCACCCGACCCTTGGCCGTCTCCAACGCACAGCGCACCACGGCCCGTTTTTCATCAGGCAACAGGCATTGATTCTCACCCAACGAACCGCACACCACCAACCCGGCCACCCCGGATTGAATCAGCGCCTCAAAGTGACGCGCCGTCGCCGCAAAGTCGATCGACTGATC
>SXXZ01000106.1 GCA_005789375.1 Verrucomicrobiales bacterium
TAAATCCACGCGCTGACCGAGTGCGAAAGGGAGGCGCGCTCGCGGACCGCCTGATAAAGACGCGAACTGCGGCCGCCGCCCAGCAGCGTGGACAGCACGTCCAGCACGGGCACGTCGGGGTGCGTCAGGTCGGGGATGTGCCAGCTCAGGTGGAAGTGCGCATGCTCGACCGGAGCTAGCTCTAGCTCTTGGCGCGGCGACATTTGTCGGGGTTCCGGGACGAGGTAGTTCACCGGAACGGTGCGAGCTTGAGTTCCGGCATAGGCCTTGCGCACCTGCTCTAGAACGGCGTCGGCCTGGACGTTGCCCACCACGACGATGAAGCAATTATTGGGCCCATAATGGGAGTGGTAGTACGCCAGCAGGTCGTCACGGGTGATGCGATTGAAGAGGTCCAACAGTCCGATGACCGGATAGCGGTAAGGGCTCTTGGTGTAGGCGGCCGAAAAAAGCCCCATGCTCGAGCGACGGCCGGGGTCGTCTTTGCCCATGTCCATTTCGCGCCGGATAACGTCGAGTTCCTTCGCGAGTTCATCGGCCGGCAGCGTCGCATTCTGGAAGATGTCGCAGAGAATATCGATGGCCGTGGTGGCTCCCGAATCGGGCACATTAATCCAATACACGGTGCGGTCGAAGCTCGTGTAAGCGTTCATGTAGCCGCCCGCCGACTGGACCTCTTGGTCGATGCGGCCGGAGCCCCGAGTGCTGGTTCCCTTGAAGAGCATGTGTTCGAGCACGTGCGACAAGCCCGCCCCCAACCACTGTCCTTCATCGACGCTGCCGGCACGGGCCCACGCCTGCACGCTGACCACCGGGGCCGAGGCGTCTTCGCGGATGATCAACTCCAGCCCGTTGTCGAGCCGATGGACCCGCACCCCCGATGGAATCTGGGGCAAGCAGGCGATCTCCGTGTCGTGCGGCAGTGAATGCATGTCGGGTGAGTGTCGGCGGGTACCGCCGCGAGGCAAGCCTGCCGGCCTTTAAAAACCCGCAATGCAGGTCTCGGCCGACCCACCGATCCGGACCCAAGCAGGGGGCCCGGGGAGTTTGACCGGGGTAGGTGCCTGCGATAGCCTGAAACCAATGGACCAGCCGGCCGACTCCCCATCATTTCCGGTCCGACGCCAGGTAGGGCGGCCTTCGACTCCCCGGCAGGTGCTGTGGCAGCTCGAGGAAATGCGTCGATTTTTTGAAAAACACGCTCACGGAAAACCAACCATCGTCGAGGGAGACGCTTTCCCTGTTCGAAAAATTGTTGGCAGGCCTCGTCCGAGCCAGGGTTGATTTCGCCGTCTTCGGAGGAGTTGCTGTGATCGTCACGGGCCAGCGTCGAAGAACCTCAAAACGAGGCGGGTAATTCGTTGACGCCTGTTTCATCTGCCCAACAGACTTGCGGAAAGTTCAAAACGCGCTCCTTTCTTCCCAAAACCACATGAGCACTCCATCCGCTTCCCCGGCCGTTTCCAAGGGCCTTGAAGGCATTATCGCCGCCCACACTCGGCTCAGCGACGTGCGCGGAGACATTGGGCAGCTGATCTACTGCGGCTACGACATCAACGAGCTGGCAGGGCAGGTGAGCTACGAAGAAGTGGTGCATTTGCTGTATCACAACCACCTGCCCAACGCGAAGGAGTTGGCCAGCCTCAAGGCGGTTCTGTCGGGCTATCGCGAACTGCCTCAGGGAGTGATTGACGCGGTCACTAACCTGCCGAAGGACTGCCCCCCGATGCACGCCATCCGCACCGGCGTGAGTGCTTTGGGCTGCTATGACACCACCGCCGACGATGACAACATGGATGCCCAGCGCCGCAAGGCCCTGCGCCTCATCGCCCAAATCCCGGTCATTACGGCCTATTTCCACCGCTCCCGCCAAGGGTTGCCGCTCGTCGCGCCCGATGCCACTTTGGGCGAGGCTGCCAATTTTCTCTGGATGATCGATGGCGAGAAGCCCTCCGTTGAAAAGGACAGCACCGTCGATATGTGCTACGTGTTGCATGCCGACCATGGCATGAACGCCTCCACCTTCAGCGCCCGCGTCACGATCGCCACGCTGAGTGACATGTATTCGGCGATCACCACAGCCATCGGCACCCTCAAGGGACCTCTTCATGGCGGCGCTAACGAGGGCGTCATTAAGATGCTTAAGGAGATCGGCTCGCTCGATCAGGTCGATGCCTACGTGGCCGACTGCTTGGCGCAAAAGCGCAAGATCATGGGCATCGGTCACCGCGTGTACAAAGTGCTCGACCCGCGCGCCCCGCACCTCAAGCGCATGGCTCAAATTTTGTCCGCCAAGCTGGGTGACCCGAAGTGGATCCAGATGTCGGAGCGGATCGCCGAGATCATGCTCACAGAGAAGAACCTGCACGCGAACGTCGATTTCTACAGCGCGACGGTGTACTACAGCCTCGGGATTCCGACCGATTTGTTCACCCCGATTTTCGCCATTGCCCGCACCAGTGGCTGGACGGCTCACGTGCTGGAGCAGTTGGCCGACAACCGCCTCATTCGCCCGCAGTCGGTGTATACCGGCCCCGTCGGACTGACGGTCACCCCAATCGCCCAGCGCGCCTGAACTCTGGTTCGAAAACCGGGCCTAACTAGAGTCGGGCCCGACGGGTTCAACCCACTCGACCGAGCCGCCTTTGAGGCCCTCGGAACGATACGTAAAATTTTCTCACACGACATTCCCCCGCCTTCGGGAGAGGGGGATTGCCCAGCCCGAATTCTCCTCCTTTTCGAAGTCAATCCATTGGAAGATCCAGCCTGAACTGAATGAACATCCACGAGTACCAAGCCAAGCA
>SXXZ01000107.1 GCA_005789375.1 Verrucomicrobiales bacterium
ACCGGAATTGTCGGGCCCAGAACACCTTAAAGCCTTAAGGCAGAACACCTGTTATCCCCCGGCCCGAAGGCTCATCAAAGTCATCGCCACAGTAGCCCTCACCCTCAACGCGCTCGTCCTTGTGTTTAGCGTTTTTGCAGCTGTCTCTCAAACCAACCAAATGATGGCTGGGGACGAGTCCTTGTTCGACACAGTGTTCACCAGTCGTTTTTTCTCCGGTATCATCCTGAATATCGCTGCATGGATCCTGATCCTACTGCTGCGGGAAGGACTCCTAATCCTGGTGGACATGGCAGATTCGATCGTCCGGCTGAATCCTCGCTCTCGACACGGCCTGCGATAAGCCGACACCCATCCCTTCCTGCCACCCAACCCGACCCTTCATCAGAAATTCCCCAGACTTTATTTGCAGCCAAACCGGACCGCTCCGAGTTGAACACCCTCTAGGGAGGAGTCGCCGACGGGGAATTCAAACTGGGCTGCAGCCATTCATTATAGATTTCATGGCGCAACCAAACCCGGGAAAACAGGGTCCAATGGAATTTCTTCAACCCGTCGTCCGAAGCCCGCTGGCGATGGCGTTGATGGTCAGGAGAAGTTCCGGGAGTCGAGCTTGAGCCCCCTCGGTGTCGCCCGATTTGATCAATGCACGCCACTGCCGCAACAAGGTGATTTGCTGACGGTGGAGCGTGCGCAATGGGCCCACCCGCAACGCGAGCGTGCGGCCCAACCGAGGCCGATGCCGCGCAAACTCGGTGCCCAACACCCGGGACAAGTTGCGCTGCGTGCGATGCCACTCCGATTCGATGCGCTGCCAAATTCGTTCGCGCAGGGCGACATCCTCAACGAGCAGGGCATATTCGCGCATCACTTCCAAATCACTGCTGGCCAGCGACGTCTCGATGTTGGTGATGAGGTAACGAAGGAAGGGCACCGTGCATACCAACTCCCTCAGCACGTCCAATTCGGTCTCCGACAAGGCCGCTAGGGCGCTGCCCGCGCCATACCATCCGGTCAGGTAAAATCGCGCCTGAGTCCAAGAAAACACCCAAGGAATGGCCCGTAAATCAGTCAGACTCGCCTGACCGGTGCGACGCGACGGACGGGATCCGATGCGGGTGTTCTCCAACGCATCCAGCGGGGTAGCCTGACGGTGGAATGTGAGAAACCCATTCATCTCCAGCAGCGAGCGGTACTCGCGGGTGGACTCCACGGCCAAGCGATCCATCAGCGGAACAAGCACCTCGGGCAGATGTCCTCCGCGGCGGTGGTGCCAGGTGGTAGCAGTGACACCGGCCAACAACAGCTCGAGGTTGTAACGCGCGGTGCCGGGATTGCCGTACTTCTGAGCAATGGTTTCGCCTTGCTCAGTCAGGCGGATGGCTCCGCCCAAGGATCCCGGTGGCAGTGCTTCTAGGAAACGGTGCGTCGGCCCCGCCCCGCGGCTGATGGTGCCGCCCCGGCCATGGAAGAACTGCACCTGCACCCCAGCCTGTTCACCGATCTTAGCCAAACGGGCCTGCCCACGTTGCAAGGCCCACTGGCTGGCCACAATACCGGCATCCTTATTCGAATCCGAGTAGCCCACCATCACCTGCTGCAACAACCGGCCCGGACGTCCGGCCCGAAGCGCATGGTGGGAAAGACTGGCTCGGGTCACCGGGAATTCTAGGAAGGCTTGCAGCATTTCCGGGCCACGCTCCAGGTCTTCAACCGTTTCCAGCAAGGGTACCACAGGCAACAAACACACCATGCCCTCGGGATACAAGCGCAGCAGCCCGGCCTCGCGCGCCAAGACATAGACGCCCAGCAAGTCTGAAAGCCGACGGGTCATGCTCACGATCAAGGCCCCCAGTCCATCCACGCCGTGAATTTTGAGATGTTCGGCCAGAACCCGATAAGTGCCCAAAACCGCATCAGCCTCCGGGCCCGCCGAAGCCGACGGATGCAAAAACGGACGCGGTGATCGAATCTCGCGCTCGAGCAACCGCAACCGTTCGGTCTCCGTCCATTCCTCCCACTCAGAGGCATCAATACCCGCCGCGCACAGCAACTGCCGGAGGGCCCGATCGTGGAAGGCTGAGTTCTGTCGGATGTCGAGATGGGCCAGATGGAAACCCACGGTGGCGAGCACCCGGCGAACTGGGGTCACGTCGTGGTCGGCCAATCGACGCGCTCCAGCCTCGATCAATGAGGTCTGGAGAGTCTGAAGATCGGCATCTAACTCGGCGGGCTCACGGTAGCATCCGGGTTCATTGCGCACTTGGGCCAACTGACCCGGGTGAACCTCCACCGGAAGTCGGGCGGCCATCAGCTCGACGGTTTGCCGCCAAGGCTCTCCCGGATGCATTCGCAAGACCGGTCGGGCCGCCTCGCCCAGGAGCGCCACCATCTGATCGCGCAAGGTGCACAAACTCGAAGGCGCTGGCTGGATCCATTCAGACAACGGCAACCGCTCGGCCAAGGTATTCAACTGACGGTGCAGGACCACCAGCGCATTGGCCCGAAGGCGTTCCAAGGTTTCCGCCGTCACCTCCGCCGTCACTCCGGGGTGGCCATCGCGGTCACCGCCCACCCAAGTCCCGAACCGCAAGCTCGGCACACCGGGACCCGTTTCGAGCGCTGCAATCGGAAGACCCGCACATACCCAAGCGTTGCGAAGTCGACGGTCCAACTCGGGCACCACTCCCGGCAACACATCGCGCAAGTAGTTGAGCATGTTGCGGCGCTCATCGGCCACGGTAGGCTTTTCGATGAGGATCTCGCCCGTGCGCCACAATCGCTCGAGGAGCGCGGTCAATTCGACCCGCTGGGCTCTGCGGTTTCCGGATGGGCCGCCACTCTGGAGGAACTGCATGAGCATGCGGTGCTGCTCAAGCACAGAGGCGCGCTTGGCCTCGGTCGGGTGCGCCGTGAAGACCGGCTCCACCTCCACGCTGCGCAAGGCCTCGAGGATGGATTCGGCCGTGCCACCCGCCCGGACCAGCTCCACCAACTGGTCGGCCCACAAGCCTCGTTCGGCCTCCGGCGATCCCGACTCCTCACGCCGCTCGCGCAAGGTCTCGGAGACCCGCTCCTCGACGGTGTTCAGGAGTTGGAAGGCCATGGCCAGTGCCAGACCCAATCGGGCTGGCGGTTCACCCACCGCCGCGAGGACCGGGTCGGCCTGGGACGCCCACGGAATCCAGCGGGCCAGTTCGTCTTCTCCCAAGCCGGAAAGCACTTCTGCCAGCGAATCGGCTAACCATCGGATGTCCTGATCAATTTGTCGGAATCCCCACTCGATGGAATCAAGGGGCACGGAGGTCTCGGACGGATTTATGGACATGGGAGATCAGTGGAGGTCCGGGTGTTTGGGTGACCGAACTGCCCTGCCTTTTGCCACCAGTTGTGCCATCCGTCAAACGCGAGGCTTAAGAGCACCAAATCGAACCAAAGTCTCGCCAGGAAGCAAATCTCGGTTGCCGACTCCGGCCTCCAGGGAGTATCGCCAAGGCATCGGCCCCATTGGTTTTCTCGATGCCCGAATTCAGTTTATCGATTGGCTCTGCAAATCGCAGACCTTCAAAGTCCAACATCATGAACTCCGCGACAGGCTTCCTGCTATTCTTGCTGGCCCTGATATCGATCAGGCACGCCGCACTAGCCCAGGAACCCCGCTCCATCCCTCCGGCCTTGCGCGAGTGGGAATCCTGGGCCACCTGGAACGACCCACACCGCTTCTGCCCGACACCCTATTTGGATACTAAGACCCACCGATGCTTCTGGCCCTCCCGACTGGACCTTCAGGTGACCAACTCCAGCGGGAGTTTTTCCCTGTCGGTGATGGCCTTCCATGAAACGTGGATCCCCCTGCCCGGAAGTTCCGAGGTCTGGCCGCAAGACGTTCAGGCCGGCGGCAGACCGATCGTCGTGGTCGAACGGGACGGAGTTCCTTCGGTGCGAGTTGTGGCCGGCGACACCCGACTCGAGGGGCGCTACCGGTGGACCGAACTGCCCCAGAACCTCCGCATTCCCGCCTCACTCGGAATCCTCGCACTCAGTCGAGATGGCAAGGTGGTGGAGAACCCCGCCTGGGATGCCCAAGGACTGCTCTGGCTCCGGCGTGATGGCACGACCGAAACCACCGAGCGCAATTTTCTGGGTGTGAAACTCTTCTCGGTTCTCGAGGACGGGATTCCCCTGTGGTGGCGCCAGGAGGTGGAATTGACCGTTGCGGGCAAGAGCCGTGAGGAAGACCTGGGGACCCTGCTGCCCGAAGGATGGAAACTGTCGGCGATCCAGTCGCCCATTCCCGTGAGCGTGGATGATTTAGGGCACGCCAAAGCCCAGGTGCGGGCCGGCACGTGGACCTTCCGCCTCGACGCCTTCCGTTTGGACAATCCCCGGGAAATCCAATTTGCCCGCGGGACCCGCAAGCCCGTGGCCGACGAGTTGGTCGCGTTCCGAGCCCGTCCTGATTTCCGAGTGATGGAGTTCGTCGGGCCCCCGGCCATTGATCCATCCCAAAGCTATTTTCCCAAAGCCTGGCAGGGGCTTCCTGTGTATCGCTGGGATGTCGCCACCTCCCTCAAACTGGTGGAACGCATGCGCGGCATGGGAACCCAGAAACCAGCGGGCCTGAGCATCGTGCGGGAGCTATGGCTCGACGAGGGCGGACAGGGTCTGACCTTTCAGGACCACATTTCCGGGCAAATGCAGCAGGTCTGGCGTCTCGATGCGGCCGAGGGCCAGGAGTTGGGATCGGTGCGCAGCGGTGGCGAAGGTCAACTCATCACCCGCAATCCGGAGAACGGGGCCATCGGTGTCGAACTCCGCTCCCGGAATGTCGACGTAGAAGCCATCGGTCGGTTGTCCCGCCCAACTTCCTTGCCGGCGACGGGTTGGCGCTCGGATGCAGAATCGGTTCGAGTGCAGTTGCACCTGCCGCCCGGCTGGAGACTCTTCGCCCTCTTCGGGGCCGATTGGGTCCACGGTGACTGGCTCACCGCGTGGACGCTGCTGGATTTGTTCCTGCTGCTCATCTTCACCTTGGCGGTCTTCCGGATCCGGGGTTGGGCCACCGCACTCTTGGCCTTTGTGGCCTTCGGTCTCTCGTACCATGAGCACGGCGCACCCAAGTTCTTATGGCTCATCCTCTTGGTGCCCATCGCCCTCGAACCCCATATTCCTCAAGGCCTGGGACGGCGTTTGCTGCGCATTGCACAAGTGCTTTCCGTCGGCACGTTGCTCTTCTTCCTCGTTCCCTTCCTGACGCGGCAAATCCAGCAGGCCTTGTACCCGCAACTCGAACAGACCGAAGTCACACCCACGCCCATCCCGGGCGAACGGGTGGACGGCGCGGACGCTGCAGCGGTGGCGAACAACGCTGGTTTGCCC
>SXXZ01000108.1 GCA_005789375.1 Verrucomicrobiales bacterium
GAGCCGCTCGGCCAACCGACTACCCAGCCGCTCGGCGTCCCGGACCGGCGCCTTATCCTCTTCGTAACGGCCCACGCCGTCGCGGAAGACCGCCACCCGCAGCTGTAACTGGTGTCCCACCACCCGGGCATAGCCAGCGATAGGACTCTGACATCCGCCACCCATACCGCGCAGGAAGGACCGCTCGGCCAGAACCGCCTGTTGGGTGTTGAAGTGATTCAGGATCTTGATCCGAGAGCCGATCTCCGAATCCCCGGTGCGGATTTCAAGAGCCACAGCACCCTGCCCCACAGCCGGTAGAAATTCTTCCGGCTCTAGGATCGTCCCTAGAATGCCCTCGGGCGGCGGATCAAACAGCCCCCGTTGGGCCGGGCTCAGACGATAATCGGCCCGCAGTGCCCCTTTGGGACTGAGGTCGAAACCCAAACGGGTCAATCCAGCCGCGGCAAGCAAGGTGGCATCGATTCCATCGTCCTGAAGCAGCTTAGAGAGCCGGGTCCCCACATTGCCGCGAATTGGCACCACGGAGACATCGGGCCGCAGCGCCTTCACCAGGGCCGATCGCCGAGTGCTGCTGGTGGCTACCACCGCACCCTCAGGCAAGTCTTCTAGCGAGAGGCCCGGACCAAAGCCCGAACGCTCCTTACTCCCCGGGGTCCAGTCAGCGACCGGGTTCTTCTCCGCAACAACCCGCACCACATCGCGGTACAGCAAAACCTCCCGGACATCGGCGCGCAGACAAATGGCTCCCAATGTCAGCCCTTCCGGCAATTCGGTGGGCAGATCCTTGAGGCTGTGGACCGCCAAGTCAGCCCGACCTTCCAAGAGGGCCAGTTCCAGTTCCTTGGTGAACAGTCCTTTCGGCAGTGGCGTCCCGGTGTCGGCCAGCGCCGAAGTCTGTAGGGCATCACCCGTGGTTCGGATCACTTCTAGTTCGAAGCGCTCGCCCGGGAATGCCGCCTGAAGGTGGTATTGAACCTGACGGGACTGGGCCAGTGCCAGGGCGCTACCGCGGGTGGCGATCAGGATGGGGCGATTCAGAGACATGGAAATCAGGCGGACGGTGAGCGCAAGGCAAAGGGACCGAAGCGACGCCCACCATCAAACTCGGCAGCGGCCTCGCGGATCATCTTCTCGCAACGAGCCACCTCTTCCCGACGTTGGCGAGTCGCGGTATCAGCCACCGATTGGAGGTCATCGACATTGGCTAGGAACACTTCCGGCAACAAGGTCACGGCAGGATGGATGTCCCGCGGAACCGCCAGATCGATGAGCAAAATGGGACGAGGCCTGCGCCCTGCCATCAGCCGTTCCAGCCGATCCCGGTCGAGGATTGGATGCGGCGAACCCGTGGCGCTAATCACGATATCCACAGCGGCGAATTCATGCTCCCAGTCCTGGAAACCAATGGCCCGACCGTCCAGTTCTTCAGCCAAGGCTGCGGCACGGTCGAAGGAACGATTGGAGACGAGGATACCCTTAGCGCCACGACCCCGAAGCGCCCGGGCGGTCTTTTCGCTGGTGTCGCCAGCCCCGATCACCATCACCTGGCGCCGATCTAGGTCGTCGAAAATTCTCTCGGCCAGTTCGACGGCGACGGCGGCTACCGAGGTGTTGCCCCGTTGAATCTGGGTCTCGGTGCGGACGCGCTTGGCCATGGCGAACGCCCTTTGGAACGATCGGTTCAGGATGCCCCCAGTGCTCCCTGCGGCCAAGGCGACCGAGTAGAATCGCTTGATTTGACCCAAGATCTCCGTCTCGCCCAGCACCAAAGAATCTAGGCCGGAGACCACGCGGAATAGGTGCTCCAAAGCTGCGGTTCCCTGGTGGGTGTACACGATTCCCGACAGGTCACCGGATTGGCCCCGGTCGCGAGCCAGAAAACTCCGCAATTGCTGGGCCAAAGCCGCCGGATCGCCCGATGGGCTTGCGGCGTACAATTCGACCCGATTGCAGGTAGAAACCACCAAAGCCTCGGTGGCCAGACCCAAAGATCGAATGCGAGCCGCCGCGGACGCGAGGTCGGCCTCAGTAAAGGCCATCCGCTCCCGAACCTCGATGGGAGCGGTCTTATGACTGACGCCTACAGCAACAAGAGGCATCAGGAGTTGGGGCGTGGAACCCGGTTATGCATCTCGGAAAGAAGGTACATGCCCCAGAAGGTGAGCATGAGTACGGAGAAACCTAAAACCGAACCCCAAGCCAGCCGACGACCCCGCTGACGAAACTGCCAGGCAGCGATCAAGAGTCCGCCATAGAGAAGCCAGGTGACGCAGGAATAGATTACGAAGGGATCTGCGACAAACCACGCCCCCCTCGCCTGCCGCAAATACAAGGAGCCCGAAGCCATACCCGCAGACAGCAGCCCCCAACCGACCCAGAGCAGGCCCGTCGTCGCCGACTCCAATCGAGTGATGGGCGGCAAGAGCGCCCGCAACGCGCGGGCCTTGTCAAAACGCAAACTGTGCTCTTGCCGCAAGTACATGCCAGATGCCAGAGAACCCAAACCAAAGGATCCATAGGCCAAAAGAACTAAGGCCGCATGGATCGGACCCCAGCCGCTGGAGAAGTCAGGACGCTGACCGGCAGGCGGGTCTAGGGCGGGCATGAGCGCGAAGACACCCAGTAAAGTGAGGACCGGTGCCGCAAAGGCCCCCAAGAATCGCATGCGACTGAATCCTCCGATCAACAAGTAGACCGTGGAAATGGTCCAGGTCACGAACATGGTCGCTTCGAACAGGTTGTTAATGGGACACCGTTCGAGGGAAAATCCGCGGCGAAACATGGCCCCGGTGTGGAGCACCCAACCGACCGACATGAGCGCGTACAGCGCGACACTGTCCCGCTGAAACTGCCGACGCCAAATGATCACAGCAAAGCCCGCAGCCAGCGCATACAGCACTACCGCGGCACCAAACAATCCTCGATCAGAAAACGGCAACGACACGAGAGAACCAAGTTAGATGCAGTCAAGGTATAGGCAAACCGCGGTTCGGTCGTTCGATTTGGACGACCCAACCGCCAGCCTCTGCCCTTTCATTCAACAGCCCGCCCCTAGACGGGGCTCGCAGGATTAGTGCTTTTTGACCCGCACGTTGCGGTATTCCACGATCGACTTGGGATCGTGGGCCTGGAAGGCAATGGTACCCTCATTGAGCTTGCGCTCGAAATCCTTGCCCGCCTTGCGATTGGGCTCCTCAGTGAAATCATTCACCAGCTTGCCGTTGAGGAAGATCTGGACGCGATTGCCCTTCACAATGACGTGGTGGGTATACCACTCGTTGTCGCGAACCACTCCCTCGATCTTGTCCGCTTTGACGTCCTGCACCGAGTAGATGCTGCCCGATTTGCGCCAGTCGCCCTGGGTCTGATTGACCTGGGTCTCGTAGCCACCCCAGGGCCATCCAGAATCCTGGTACTTGGTGTGGATGTAGATGCCACCGTTGGAGTTGGGGGCCGTCTTCACATCCACCTTCAACTCAAAGTCTTTGAAGGGAGCCAGCGGGCCGGTGTAAAAATTGTGGGACCGCTCACCCTGGGCCTTAAAGCCGCCGTCTGCGAGGCTCCAAGAGGCGGGCGTCTCGTTGACCTTCCAGCCGGTCCAAGAGCCGTCGGAGATCAGGGTGAAGCCCTGGGAATCTACGTGGCCAATTTGGCCCGGCTTGGGTTTAGAGGCGGCAGAATCAGCGGCATTGGAGGCACAACCAGCGAGGATCGCGGCGGCCACGACGATGGGGAAGCAGAAGGTCTTCATAGGGCGCAGTCTAGGAACTGACAAGATCATGCCCCGGGTCCCATCCGCTCGGCAAACCGGAATTCACCGACGGGATGAATTGCCGACAGCGCTGCTTCCCGTTGAAGTCATGCCGTGTCCGACACGACAACCACCCAGCCCTGTGCCGCTCCGACGGTTTCCCGACGGTCGCGGGGGGCTTGGCAACCGTTCACCGGGAATGGGGTGTCCCGCTTTGCCGATGCGAGCGGCAGCCGTGCCCTCGGATTCCTTGGAGGTTTCGCTCTTACCTCAGCCCTGGTGCTGGGCTGGGCATTGCACACCACCTGGTGGCCCGTCGTGGACCAAGCCGTGCGAGAGTTTCCAGAAAACGGCCCAGCCCTGGTACAGGGTCGATTCAATTGGCCGGAGACCGCACCGCGGTTGCTGGCCGATTCGCCCCACCTCGGTGTGGCCGTCCGCCCCAGCAACTTAGATCCGCTCGGTCGTACAGCCGATCTTCAACTCGAACTCCTTCCGGAAACCCTGAGACTGGCCGGAATCGCTGGATTCGTGGACCTGCCTTGGCCACCGACGGCGACCCTGCCGCTGGGTCGTCTCCAAGCGCAGGCTGCATGGGAGGCTTGGAGGCGGCCCGCTTTGGCCGCTCTCATCGTCACAGCAGCGACGGCCATGACGGTGATCTGGAGCCTATTGGCCCTCACTTTGGCGATACCACTGCGAATCGTCGCCTTCCTGTTGCAGAAGCAGATCACCCTCGGTGGGTGCTGGCGCCTGAGCGCCGCGGCCAGCATGAGCGGGTCGCTGGTGCTCAATCTGGGACTCGGTGGTTATGTGGTGCGGTGGTTGTCCTGGCCTGCTCTGGCCGCCGTGGTCGTGATCCACCTGCTGGTCAACGGGATGTTCGTTAGTTGGGGACTCGTCAGTCGTCCCAAGAAAAACCGTACAGCATCGGCACCCAACCCCTTCCACCCGAAGGATGCAAAGTCGGGTTCCCGAAAGTCCGGACGTAATCCGTTTGGATGATCGAATCGACCACCTCGAGGGCAGGGCGATTCGGTCGGCCTCGGATCAGCGGGCGGGCGGATTGATCCGCGCTCCCTTGGCCTTGAGTTGTTCGAGCTGGGCCTTGGACTGCTTGGACAGCGGATTGCCATCGAGGTAGACCCGAACGAACGGGGCAAAGTTCCGGGTCTTCTCCAGATCGGGGGTCATCCATCGGCTCAGGGGAGCCAAGTCTCGAATGCGATTGTGTGACAACTGCAAGAAAGACGGAGCACGGATGCCGGACAACGGCGCCAGATCGCTGATACCGTTGTGGGCGGCCGAGAGCAGTGTTAAATTGCGGAAGGCTCCGAAACCCTCGATGGAGCGGATCTTGTTGTGATCAATATACAAAGTTGCCACCCGGGGCAAATTGGTCAGCAGCGCCACCGAGCCGAGACGGTTGGCCGACAAGTAAATCGAGGCAAGGTTGGTTAGACCGGACAAGGGCTTCACGTCCTTCACTCGATTGTGAGAGAGCTCGATGTATTGCAAGGCCGGCACCGAGGCCAGAGGGGCAATCACCGAGACCTGATTGGAAGCCAAGTTGAGGTACTGGAGCTGCTTCAGTCCGGCCAGGGGTACGAGATCAATGATCTGGTTGCCCGGGATCTCCAGCGAAGCCAACGCGACGCAATGCTCCAGACCCGC
>SXXZ01000109.1 GCA_005789375.1 Verrucomicrobiales bacterium
CACCGCCTCGGATATTCCGGTCTATGCCGAAGGACGTGGCGCGAGCCTGTTCCGTGGAACGATCGACAACACCGATGTGTTTTTCAGTGTCATGCAGGCCGTCTTAGGCGGCGTGCCGGTGACCAAGTGAATCGGGCGCTTCTCCCGAACCACCTTTCACTATGATCAACCCTTCATTCTCGGCCGCTCTCATGGCGGGCCTGCTCCTCGCGACTGCGTCCCAAGCGCAGTCCATCTCGATCACCTTCGACACCCTGAACTCAGGGACACCGGCCAACCTGGCCGCGCCGACGGGTGTTAGCTTCGGCGAGGCCACTTGGTCTCCCGACCTTGATACTGACGGCGACGTAATCGCGGGCACCGATCGCTGGCGCCTCTTCGACGGCTCAAGCCCTATTCTGGTGCGCAACCCGGCCTTTTACGACCGCGGCAGCGCCCCGTCAGGGTTAGTAGCACTCGACGGAGTGTTCCAACCGACCCTCGTGCGGTTTAGTTCACCGCAAATGCTGGCCCAATTCTCGGTTACACTGGACAAGGACACCTACGGAGACCCCGGTGCGATGATTGAGTTCTACCGAGTCAGTTCCACTGGCAACACCTTGCTGGCGTCCATTCCGGCCAATCAAACGAGCCCCGGCTTCACCGCCGCCTTGGCGGCACCGATCAGCGGCGTCGACATGGTGCTGCTGCCTTCGGGTGCCTTGTACGACAACATCCAGTACTCATCCGTCCCTGAGCCCAGTTCTGTAGCCCTCAGCCTCGTAGGATTGGCCGGGTTCGGAGCCTTCCTCTTCCGGCGCCGCGCTTCAGTTCAACGCTAAAGCCCTCAGCGGATTTTTAAGACCGTTTTTTAAAATCACCCCTCGTCGCACCCCTGCGGCGAGGGGCTTTTAGTTTTGAGGGATATCCGGTGCCAGACCGCGCTCGATCTCGGCGCAAAATGTCACCGTTCTGTTTCCTGAGCGTCATGCCCGTGTGACGCGTCGGCCCAAAAATATATATTCTACAATGGGTCTAGATTCCTCTCTCTTGCTCAACGAAGGGCGCCTCAACCGGGGCGAGGAATGGGACTTTCCGGGTTCAGGCTGGACCTTCCTGTGGCTCATATCCGGAGACGCGTACCTGATGGGTGAAACACCGAGCCAAGCGCTGTCTGCCGGGATGGTCGCGATCCATGGCGGAAACTGTTTACTGAGGCTGCGAGCCAGCCAACTGGGCAGCCTCGCGTTTCGTTGGTTTCGACTAGATCCGACCACACTCTTCGGGGTCTTTACGCTGTTGGAGCGTCGCCGGATCGACCATCCGGATCAAATCAACCCCTCCCTGCCCTGGGTTCTCAACCGGGACAATCCTGCCGCCGAGCGCTTCACTAAAACCCACATCTCCCACGACACCGGATCGCTGGAGCAGCGGGCTCGGTTGTTGGAGTTGGTGTCCACCGTCCTGTCTCCTCCTGCCTACAAGTCCTCCATACCGGTGGGTTCACCACGGGATGCCGGGGATCGACTGGAGGAACTGCTTCACCAACTCACCGACGCGCAATTAATGTCCATGCCCGTCGAAGAATTAGCCCGCCGTTGCCACTGTGAGACCCGACGTCTGCTGTTAATTTACCGGGAGCGTTTCGGTGGCAGCCTGCCGGGACAACAGAGGGAATGGCTCAAAGTGAAGGCCTGTTCGATGCTGGCCCAAGCCGACTCAGACATCGCCTCGGTGGCCAAGGCCTGCGGCTACGACGGTGCAGACGCCTTTCGGGCGTGGTTCCGGAGGCAGTTCGGAATGGCACCCACTCAGTGGCAACAGCAGCAGGCATCTCAACGTTCCAGCACCGGTTCCACGACGATCGGGTAACGGATTCGATTGCTGTTCGTCGCACATTTGTCACAAACACGACAAACTGCCGCCATCTGCACCAGCAAGGGTTGCCGGGTATGAACGCTTCGATCCGCCGGATCACCGTACTCGCCGCCGCCTGCGCCGCCGCCGCATGGATGGTCGGCTGCGCCTCTTCCTCGGCCAAGCTCAACCATCTCTCCCTAGGTATGTCTCGCGACGAGGTCGTGAAGACTCTGGGCCGCCCGCACGGCGTTTCCGCCCAGGGCGACGTGGAGTTCCTCACCTACAACCTCCTCAACAAGGGTGTCGGTGACATGAAGGAATTCGTGGTGCGCATCCAGAAGGGCTCCGTCGAGTCCTTCGGCGAACGATCCAACTTCGGATCCAGCCTCTTCGGAACGAACGCGCCCGCTGGGGCCACCGCGAAGTAATCGCCCGAGCACCCTAAACTTTTTCAACGAGAGACCGATCGATCATGGACCCGTTCCAACCCATCCTCGCCAACGCCCTCACCTTCGCTTTCGAGAAGGCCACGATCGAGGGTAAGATGACCATCTCGGCCCTGATCCTGGTATCGATGGTCTCCTGGTCGGTGATCATCACCAAAGGCCGTCAAATCTTGAAGGCCCGCGCCATGAGCAGGAAGTTCCTGGCCGCCTATCGGGAGTCCAAGGATCCGATGGCTCTCTTCCGCGACAAGCGAGAGTTTTCGGGAGCCCCGGCCTTCGAGGTCTACGCCTCAGGTTGCGGTGAAGTGGAGTACCACCTGGAGAACAACCCGGTGACCGTGAAAGGCAAGAAACGCATTAGTGTCGAATCTTTCCAGTCGGTTCAAGTGGCCTTAGAGCGGTCGGTCAGCGCCGAGGCGTTGTCGCTCGAAAAGGGCATGATCATCCTGACCACGGCCGTTTCGGGCGGTCCCTTCATCGGTCTTCTCGGCACGGTCTGGGGTGTTATGGAAACCTTCTCCGGTATCGCGATGGCGGCCAGCGCGAGCCTCACTGCGATGGCCCCGGGTGTCGCGGGTGCACTCATCGCCACGGTCGTCGGTCTCTTCGTGGCTATCCCTGCGATGTTCGCCTACAACCTGATGATCACCGCCATCCGCGGCATCACTCAGGAGCTCGACAACTTCAACTCCGAGGTGATGACCGACCTGGAACACCAGTACGTCGACAACCGTGCTTTGGCGGATGAAATCGCCGACGCGCTGCGAAACATCACCTTCGGTCAGCAGGCTCAAAATCCGACCCATCGCCCATGAGCGCAGCTGCCGCCGGGCGTCGTGGACGCAAAAAATATTCCGCATCGCACCACCATGCGATGGGTGAACTCAACATCACCCCGTTGCTAGATTTGGCCTTCGTGCTCTTGGTGATCTTCATCATCACAACAGCGCCCTCGACCAACGACATCGACATCAACCTGCCCTCGGCCGCGCAGCAGCCGCCGCAGAACCAAACCAAGCAAGACATTAACAATGTCACGGTTGATGCCGCGGGAAACATCTACTTCAACGCCGAGCCCATCACCCTCAAGAAACTCGAGGATGAGATTATCCGCTTCCGCAAGAGTAACCCAGACCTGAGCGTCGTGGTGCGTGGCGACGAGAACGTGAACTACCAGAAGGTGGTTCAAGTTCTCGACATCCTAACACGGGCCAATGTGACCAAGATCGGCCTCGCGACAGACACCGCGGGCGCAGCGAAATAAAGAACCGTCATGGCCCGCAACGCCAAAAAGAAGACGGACCGCTCGAGTCTGATCATCTCGATGATCGTCCACGCCCTAGCCCTGGGTGGTCTGGCCTATTTGGCCCACCGAGCTGGGTTTGTGCCGGCGGCGATTTATCAAATCACCGGCATCCGTCCGCCGGAGAAACCCAAACCGAAGCCCAAGCCTCCGGAACCCTCACCG
>SXXZ01000110.1 GCA_005789375.1 Verrucomicrobiales bacterium
CAAAGTGCCCCGGCATGTTCCCTAACGCTCAAACTCTCGAAACAATGACCTGGATTCCGGGCCCGTATCCCGGAGTTGAATTGGCGATCCTCGAGCGGAATCCAGAAAACGGAGGCGTGACTGTCCTGCGCAAATTCCACTCGGGAATCACCGTGCCCGCCCACAGTCATCCGGCGGCCGATGAGTGGGTTTGCGTAATTTCCGGTGAATGGGTGGAGGACGATCAAACCTATGGCCCGGGTTCAATCCTGCAAAGCCCCCGCGGAGTCCGGCACGGCCCGCATCATGCCCGAACCGAGGTCCTCTCACTGACCCGGTTCAACGGTCCCCTGACCGTCGCCCCCTAAATTTTCACCGTGAGCCACAAAAGCCCCCGCATTGCCGAACTGCTGGCCGACTTGCCCGACGACCCGGGCCCGCACGGACTGCCCCGGCACTACGCCGGTTTCTTCCACTGCTTCAACCAGGAACTTTACTTCGAAGCCCATGATGTGCTCGAAGAACTCTGGCTGGCCGGAGGCAAGACCGGTGAAAACTACGCCTTCTACAAGGGCTTGATCCAATGGGCGGGCGCGTTCGTCCACCTACAGAAAGGCCGCCTCCGACCGGCGGTGGCTCTTTTCGATCTGGCCGCGACCAACCTCCGACGCTACCCCACCGTCCACCAGAGACTCGACCTCCAGAAGTCCCTCGACGACATCCGCTCTTGGCGCCACGACATCGAAGCGTCCGGGTTTTTGAGTAACCCCTTAACGCTTCGCCCACCGCCCCGAATCCACCTCGAAACTAGCCCCTGCTAAACGGAGCGATTTCACCGGAGAGTAAAGCGATGGCGTAGCTGCTTGGTTCGCTGGACGAGGCGACAGCGAAGATCAGGCCGGGCTGAGGCTGGTAACGAGCGAGCAACCACGCTCTTGAGGAAGGAAATCCGGCCAACTCCCCCCCCTCCAACGGATGGGTTCCAGATTAGGCCTTCGTTCGCAGCGACTTCCACGGTTCCTCACCACTGACATCAACCATGAACGGTCCCTGCGATTTGGACGGCGACAGGATAGCCAAGATCACCGCATCGGCACCGGTGGGATTGAAGGTGGCATGCACCACCCCGGCTGGAATGTGAGCTACCTCGCCGGGTTGGAGCATGCGTTTCTCGGTCTCCACCCACTGCTCCACCTGGCCCTCCAACACGTAAATAATTTCCTCCAACTCGGGATGGGTATGGAACGGATGGCCTTCCCCGGCCGGCAACACCGCCCGACACAGCTGAAGGTCCTTGGCATCGGCAATCTCCGGCCGACACAACCAGTAATTGGTACGCCCCTTGAAATCCTCTTTGAGGGCCTCGGCAGTGGTAATGAAACGGCGGGACGGTAAAGGAAGTTGGCTCATAGAACGCGTCTAGAATCCCCGACCCACGGGGAACCCCGTCCAAACTAACCATCCCCAGCCCCCACCGGAAGCCCGAACACCCCGCCCTCACCCGTTCGGTCTAAACTTTGAACCTGTCACTCTATCGCAAAGACAGCCGGGTGACCTGGCCTTATCTCAACTTTGAACCTGTCACCCTATTAATGGGGTACAAACACCGCCCCTCAACCGTTCCAGCTAAACTTTGAACCTGTCACCCTATTGCAAAGACAGCCGGGTGACCTGGCCTTATCAAAACTTTGAACCTGTCACCCTATTGAAAAGCTGAGCAGGTCCGTGGGGTTTTTGTTTGCAATGGGGACGGCGGGCTGATTAGTTGCAAATGGTTTGCAACTCTTGAGGTCCCAGAACGCGCGTCGAGCTTTCACGCTGATCGAACTGTTGGTGGTCATTGCCATCATCGCGATCTTGGCGGGGTTGCTATTGCCTGCCTTGGCCAAGGCGCAGTCGAAGGCGCGGGCCGCTTCCTGCATGTCGGGACTGCACCAACTGGGGCTAGCAATTCAAATGTACGCCGATGACCACGGCGGATACTTCCCGGAAACGACTCACGGAACTTCTGCCACCAATCGATCCTGGATCTTCACGCTGCGACCTTACGTGGGAAATGTGGATGCCATCCGGGCCTGTCCCTCGGATCCCCTGCGAAAGGCTCGCCTCACCAACCAAGCGGCCAGTTACATCCCCAACGAATACGTGATGGTGGATTTGATCAGCCCCTTCGGTGGGGTTACCGAATCTTTCCGGCGGATGGATACCCTGAAGAATCCGACCGATACGATCACCCTCTTCGAAGTGGCTACCGACAAAGAACCCAGCCTATCCAACGACCACACCCATTCTCGGAATTGGGTCCAAGGCGGCTGGGACGCGGTCTTGGCGGATATTCAACCCGACCGACATGGCAATGGGCCGGCGTCACCCCGACATGATGGCGGTCGTGCCAACCAACTCATGGCCTGTGGCCACGTTTCCTCCGTCTCGGCCACGCTCTTGAAAGCTCGCGTGGATCGGGGCGAAAACATCGCGCGCCCCCCCGATTGATCTCCGTCGCTGGATTCCTAGAAATCGCCGGCTACAATTTTCTGCCCGATGGGTTCCATATCCATGCCCCTCTTTTGCAACCCCTTCTCATGGCCCCCGTGCCAGGCAGTCTGCCAGGCCGCCTACTGGGCCTGTCTCTTGGCCGCACCCGTGACCTGGGCTTCAGACACTGCCCTGTCTCTCACTAACCGCATTGCGTTCACCCGACAGCACGTGGATATCCGCCTGGTGTTCCAGGCCGATGCCGAAATGCCGATGACCGTTCAAATTCGCGACGGGGATCGTGGTATCAATTACTCGGCCACCAACACGGTGCTCGTGGTCGCAGAACAAGCCAAACTGGCCATCCCGTCCGGTTTCGAAATGTTCGGCCCCGAAGGATCCCCACTCTGGGTCCTTCCCCAAAGTCAGGATCCCGCCCTCGTATTCCTCGGCTTTTCGTCAGAAGGATTCCCCAGAGATCGCTTCGATGGACGGCTGCGCTTGCAGTTGAAGCAAGTCCACGGGCCCGGTTCTGTGTTCCTCTGGCAGGCCGATTCTGGCGGCGGAGTGACTCTCCGCATCAATTCCAAGGACGGCCTGGATGCCAATGACCAGATCGAACCGCTCGTTAATGGGCACGACCATTACAACCTCGGTTTCACCACGGCCGGACTCTACGAATTGGTCTTCCAACCCAGCGCCCGCCCATTGGGTTCCGAGACCTTTCTCTTAGGAGAATCCGTCCCTGTTCTCTTTGCTGTGGAACCACTTCCGGTCGTTCCCCCAGCCCCGCCCCTCTGGCAGAACTGGGTCCAGGCCCAATGGCCTGGGGTCGTTTCGACCGACGAGGCACAACCCGAGGCGGACCCCGATCAGGATGGCGAACCCAATATCGCGGAATTCCTCAGCGGAACCAACCCGCGCGATCGATCCAGCCGCCCCCTCTTCAAGTACTCTCCGGGCTCCGGCTTCGCACCCAGCCTCGTCTTTGAACTCCCGGTGGTGACCGAGCGCTTAAACGGAGCCCGGGTAGACTTAGAGTCGGCCGCAACCCTAATGGGGCCGTGGACCCCGGTGCCTTCCATCACTCCGATCGGAGCCACGGTGCGTTGGGAAGATTCCTTTGCCACTCCGCCCAACACGCGATTCTATCGCAGACGGATTACGAAGCTCTGAGCACTTCTGCCCCCACCATGAATTACGCGCCATTCCCCCGATTTTCACTCCCCCTCTTGGCCGTCACCTTATCTGCCTTCCTCACAGGATGCGGGGGCAAGGATGAGAAGGCCGGAGCCGATCACGATGGAGCCCACAATCACGGAGGAGCCCACAAGCACGAACATCGTGCCCCGCATGGCGGCACTGCGATTGTCTTGGGCAAAGAGGCCTTCCATCTGGAATTGGTCCGCACGGCAGAGGCCGGACTGCTCACCTGCTATATCCTCGACGGACACATGGAATCGTTCATCCGAATTCCTGCGCCCCACCTGATCATCGAAACGACCGTCTCTAACCTGACCCAAACCCTAGAACTGCTCCCGGTGGCCAATGCGGCAACCGGAGAAAAAAGCGGGGACACAAGCCAGTTCGAGGCCCGCGCTGCATGGTTGAAAACCACTACTAACTTCACCGGGAAAGTC
>SXXZ01000111.1 GCA_005789375.1 Verrucomicrobiales bacterium
GTCCCCACGTCCGAGGTGGACGCCGCTCGCCGCCATCTCCACGAGCGGGGATGGCTGGGATCCCTCGCCGCGGTTGTGGGGTTTGACGGGTCGGATCCCGTCCCGGTAGCCGATCACCTGTTCAACCTCGTCGTGGGTTCCGCGCTTTCCGCATCCGAGGCCCACCGAATCGCCTGCCCAGCACCCTCCGGCGTGGTGGTCCTGCAAGGGCAGATCCTGCCCGGCGAGGCCGTATCGGGCACCGGACGTTGGACTCACCAGTACGGGAATGCCGGCAACACCTGTGCCACTTCACAGTCACTCCGGGGATTTCCCCGCCTCCAATGGTTCGGAGGCCATGGCCCGGAGCGGATTCCCGACCGGCACACGCGCGGGCATGCTCCGTTGGTTTCCGGAGGCCTGATCGTCACGATCGCCGAGAACGGACTCATCGGAACCGATGCCCGCAATGGAACGGTCCGTTGGCAGTTGGATCTTCCGGATTCGATGCGGTATGCGATGCCGTACGACGGCGGATACGTGGTGCTGGACGAGTCGGGATCGCGTGCCTGGGTCGCGGTAAACACAGAGCTTTGGGAGATCGAGGGCCGACGCGGTACGGTCGCGCGTCGACGGCCTGCACCGGGCCGGATCCACGCCGACGATCACTGGGGTTGGGTGGCCCGGGACGGCGGTCGGATCTTCGGCAGCACGATGCGGCCGACCGCTGCCCGCACCCGCAAGGAGTACGACCTCGTCGATCTGGATTACCGCTCGGGCCGACCTCTGGTCTGCTCACGCACGCTGTGCGCCCTCGAGGAGGCCAGTGGCTCCGTCCTATGGGGAATGCCCACCGAAGGCGCCTGGGTGAATGCCACGCTGTGTGCCGCCGCGGGTCGCGTCTATGCGGTGGAGGCGCTTGGCCCGAAGGCTCGCGCAGACCGCACGGGTCGGTTGACCTGTGCCGCAATTTTGGAGAACGCCGTTGTCGTCTGCATCGATGCGGCCTCGGGAAAGCGAGTCTGGGAGCGTCCGCTGAAATGGCCTGAGGCCGAAGACATACTGGGGCTTTCCGTAGCGGGCGACCGCCTAATCCTATCCTGCGCGCGAAGTGCCGGCCCGCAAGCTGCCTATCATCTGCGTTGCTGGGAAACGTCCGACGGCACCGAGCGTTGGAAGAGCTCCGGGCGCAATCCGGTCCACGACCTTTTCCATGGTCAGCAGGTCAAACGTCCGGTCGTGCTGGGAGAGCGGGTGTGCTTCGAGAGCGACCTGTTCGATCTCGCCACGGGAACCCGATGGATTCCGAAGGGCGCCCAAGGAGACTGGATCCTGAAGCGACCGGGCCACGCCTGTGGCGGGATGACCGGTTCGGATGACGGGCTGCTGTTTCGCGCGGACAACCCGACCTTCTTCCGCTTCGAGGATGGATCCTTCACCCGGCTGTCGCCCACGCGCCCAGGTTGCTGGCTGAACATCCTTCCGGCGGAAGGCGGCATCCTGATCCCGGAGGCCAGCGCCTCGTGCATTTGCGGATATCCCATCCAAGCCTCGCTCGGGTTCGGTTTCCGCAAGGATGCGGCCCCAATGCTGGCCGAAGTCGCGCCCCGTAGTCCGTGAGCCCAGGGCGGTGCTAGTGCCGATGATCAGACGCTCGCCGGCTTCGTGTTGAAGTAGTTCGCACACGTCCCGCATGAAGGTGAACACTTGGAGGCACTTGGTGGAACAGAACTACGTCTTCGAAGTGCTGGATAGGGAGGATCACCGCGTCGACAAGGTCCTCGTGCTGACGACGAAGACCGCTAGCACAAATCCCAAGTCTGCCAATGCCGTTGATTCATCGGACGCATTGAACGTCCACCCACCCTCGGCTCGATGCCGAAACCCAAGACCGCGTCCCAACCTGGCCACCCCAACGCAGCAGCGAGACCGGGCCGGAGCAAGCATTGGAAGCGAACACCAAAAAACTGCGCACAGCGCAATGGCAGAAACTTCAGATGTTCCCTGCGTGCGCAGGACCCATCCCCAACAAAAAGTACGCAGGCGGAGCCCCTCAGCGCCAACCCACTTCGCTAATGTCTAAGTGCCAGTCACTGCCGTCGCTCACACGAACCGCAGATCCCTCCTGCCGGTAGGTGATCTTTGAAAGATCCACCGACGCGGGAATCACGTTCACGATCACCTCGCCACTGACCACCGAAACCACCCGAGTCCGCTGTTCTGGCCGACGGATGAACTGATAAGTCGTCGTATCCACCGCATACACGTGACCCGTCATCCGCAGCACCCCTTCGCGGTAATCATTCACCACACCGACAAAGTGACGATGTGGCTCTTGATCGAAACGACGTCGGTGAATGACGTGAATCTTCTCACCCGGAGCAAGTATCGAATCGACCATTGGTGTCATTCTTGTCGATGCCACCCAAGGTTGTCCAGTACCGGTGACAAACTGCTGCGATGACAGCAAAAAGCGAAGACTCACGAGCTCCGCCAGCATGTCACCGCCACTCAGCCAGCACCCGCCAAGCACGGCCCGAATGGTTTGTGATCAGCCCGCCGAGAACCCAACTCAAAATCGCTCACCCCAACCCCTCACCCAGCCATTGGCACAACGCACTCATTAACCCAAGCAACAGAACCCCTCACAGCGGGTCAAGCCATCGAAACAAACTTCACCCAATAAAACTTCAGCCAGAGCATTGAAGACAGTAATCGCCATTCTCCTCCTTTCTGGACTCCACGACTGAGCCCGAACGCCCCATGCTCACCCACGTGAATCGGATTCGGCGACTTCCCGAACATGTGGCGAACCAAATCGCCGCCGGCGCGGTGGTGGGACGTCCCGCCAGCGTGGTCAAGGAACTGGTCGAGAACTCATTGGATGCCGGCACCACCCGCATCATCGTCGAAATCGGAGCCGGCGGGCGCAGCCTCATCCGCGTCACCGACGACGGTCGGGGCATGAGCCGCGACGACGCCCTACTCTGCCTAGAACGCCACGCTACCTCCAAAATCACTCGCGCCGAAGACCTTGCCTCCATCGCCACCATGGGTTTCCGCGGCGAGGCCCTGCCCAGCATCGCCAGCGTGAGCCGGTTCGTCATCACCACCCGCGAGCGCGAAGACACCTCGGGCGAGGCCACCCAGGTCGTGGTCAACGGCGGCAAGATCGTCGAAGTGAAGGCCGCCGCATCACCTTCAGGAACCACCATCGAGGTTCGCCAGATTTTCTTCAACCTGCCCGCCCGCCGGAAATTTCTCCGCGCTGAGGAGACCGAACGCGCCCACATCCAACATTACCTCACTCTGGTGGCCTTGGCCTGGCCCCAGGTAGGCTTTAGTTTTATCACCGATGGGCGGCAAGCGTGGCAATTACCACCGGTGCCTTGGAGTTCTGATGCCGACCGTTTTGCCGCACTCAAAGAACGGCTGCGCCAATTGCACGGTGCCGAAACCCCTTGGTTGCCACTCGATTTTTCGGCCGGTATCGAAGAAGCGCCTGATGCCGGACCCGAAGAAGCTTGGGTGCTGCGCGATTCGGGCAAACTCTCGCGGTTCCGTCTGTGGGGATTTATCGGAGCGCCCGGTGTCTCGCGCGGTTCACGCGACGAACAACACCTCTTCGTCAATCAACGCCCCGTCGAGAATCGAGGACTCCATTTTGCCCTGGCTGAGGGCTATCACACAGCCTTGATGCGCGGGCGTTATCCCGTCTGTTGCCTGTTCCTGGAAATCGATCCGGCGGCCGTCGACGTGAACGTCCACCCGCAAAAACGCGAGGTGAAGTTCCGGGAAGAAGCCGCCGTGCGACGCCTCGTGGCCAAGGCCATCCGAGACACATTGCTGAAGTTTCACCAAGCACATCCCGAGGCCGAGAGGTTCACCCCCGATCTGCGACTCCCGATGCTAATCGGCGAGGCCACGAGGTACCCTTCGACTGCGCATTCCCCGACCACCACCCAGTCCACCCTGCTGCCGGGATTCTCTGGCACAGAGCTGGCGGAGCCGAACCCACCCGCTGTCTTCCCAGCTAAGAGGCCTGCCCTAGACCTCCCCACCACGGAGACCCATGCGGCTCCGGCCTCAGGGTTGCCCCAACCCGATTCCATCCCGGCGCAGCGATTCGCCGATCCCACGTTCACCCCACCGTCGGAGCCGGCCGCTCGCCCCCTCCCGGGCACCCCACCGACGGCGGTGACCGAGAGCCCAATAGTGCCCTCGGGTCCAAGCCACCTGATTTCTTCGGCTCACCCTGCCCACCCTACCCATCCCAACCTGCCTGCCGCCCCGCTCCCGTCGGGTACGGGTGCGTTGCCCGTCGCCCTGCTCCAGCGACCGCTGCGAATCATCGGTGTCGTGGGCCGTCTGTATGTGCTGCTCGAATCTGAGCGCGGGCTAGTACTGCTCGACCAGCACGCGGCCCACGAACGCATCCTCTTCGAGCAAATGCTTCAGCGGCTCGAGGCCGGTCATCAGGCGGCCTCCCAACGACTCCTCCTGCCGGAGACCGTGGAACTCTCGGTGCGCGATGCGGAATTTGTGCGCGGCAATCTCGAGACGCTGACCCGGATGGGCATAGGGCTGAGCGAGTTCGGTGACCGAACCTTCTTGCTCGATGCGCTCCCGCCCATGGTGAAGTCCAGCCACCCTAAGCGCTTCACCCTCGATCTCATCGACGCCCTCAAGGCCGCGGGCTCCGGTGTGAACTTAATGCGACTGGGCGAGGACGTGATCGCCAAGACCGTGTGCCGTCACGCGGTCAAAGCCAACGACCCGCTTTCGGGACGAGAACTCGATCAACTCCTCGTCGACCTCAAGAAGTGTTCCATGCCCTACACCTGCCCGCACGGTCGACCCACGATGATCGAGATGGGCTGGCGCGATTTGGAAAAGCGCTTCGGTCGCACGGGCTAGAAAACCCTCAACCCCACCCTGCGCCTTCCGCCCCGCGAATCCTGGCCAGCGGGACGCAGCTCGGTGCCCCAACAAAGCAACCCATACCCGCCCAGAGAATGCGCACACCAGACCGAGAGGCTCGGTACCGCTAGCGGGGCACTCCAAACGGACTCCTTCCAGAAACAGACCCATCCCAATTCCATGCCTCCGCAGGGAGATCCGTGGTGTGTCTGTCGGCTTGGCGAAGCCGGCCGTGTCGTGAATACTCCCACACCATGAACTCCCTGCGCGTCGCTCTCGCCCGCCTCGTATTCCTGGGGGCTACCACTGCCGGAACCCTGTGCGCGGCCCAATGGCCCTCCTGGCGCGGACCCAACCAAGACAACACCACGCCCGAGACCCAATTTCCGGAGCACTGGAGCAAGACCGAGCACATGCGGTGGCGCTCTGAACTACCGGAGGCCGGAAACTCGTCGCCCATTGTCTGGGGCGACACAGTGTTCATTACCCAGGCCCTGCAAGACGGCAAGCAGCGGACGCTCATGGCCTTCGACCGGAAGACCGGCAAACTCCGATGGCAACACGGCGTCCCCTACGAAGAAAACGACCCTCGCCACAAGACCAACCCGCACTGCGCCGCCTCGCCGGTCACCGACGGACAGCGAATCGTGGCCAGCTTCGGATCGGCCGGAATCGTGGCCTACGACTTCGCGGGCAAGACCCTCTGGAAGGCCGACCTCGGCAAGCAGCGCCACGAATGGGGACAAGGCTCCTCACCGGTGTTTCACGGAGACCGAGTGATCGTCTACCACGGGCCCGGCGAATTTTCCGCATTGTATGCCTTGGACAAGAAAACGGGGAAAGAGCAGTGGAAGGTCGCCCTCAAAGAACAGCATCCCGCAGAGCGTTTCGATGGATTTGCCGGAAAGAACGACGGGGCCTTGGGCACCTTCAGCACCCCGCTGGTGATCCGGGCCAAGGGACGCGACGAACTTATCCTGCCCGTCGCCAACAAGATTCGCGCCTTCGCTCCGGCCGACGGCCACGAACTCTGGGCCACCGACGGCATTAATCCGCTGGTTTATAGTTCTACCACCTTCGGCGAGGGCACACTCCTGACCATGGGCGGATTCTTCGGTGGCATGGTGGCCATTGCACCCGGCGGCGAGGGAGACCGCACCAGCCAGCGGATCTTCCACGAACAGCGCATGAAGAAGCACACCATCGGATCGCCCATTATTCATGAGGGTCACGCCTATGTGAGTGTCACCGACGGATTCTTCCAGTGCTACCGAATGTCCGACGGTAAGATGGTTTTCGAGGAGCGTCTCCCGGCCTCCGGGGGAGCCAACGCTACTTGGGCCACGGGCGTCCGTGTCGGTAACCGGATTTACCTCGTCAATCAATCGGGCGACACCTTGGTCTTGAGGGCCGCGCCGAAGTTCGAAGTCATCGCCTCCAACCCACTCGGCGAACTTTCCAACTCCACTCCCGCCTTCTCGGGCGGCGAGATCTTCGTCCGCACACACAACGCCCTCTACTGCATCGCGCAGTGATGGCCAGGATTCGGGGAGCCTGAGGCCGAACCCTCGGGGACTCCCTGAGACCCTGTTTACCACTTGCACCGAGACCGGTGTCCCGGGCGCAATCTCCGCGCAATGCGACCTTACGCGGCGGTGATATTCGACATGGACGGCGTGATCGTGGACAGCGAACCGCTGCACGAAAAAGCCTTCCAGGTGGTCTTCGAGGAAATGGGCTACGGACAAACCCACGGCTTCCACTTCCCTGATTATTACGGCCGTTCCGACAAGGCGCTGTGGCTGGACTTCATCGCCCGACACTCACCGCCCCAACCCTTCGACGAGCTGATGGCCTGGAAACAGGGTCGCTTCATGACCTTGCTGGAAGCCGCCCAACCCATCTTCTCGCCGATCCCGGCCCTGGTGTCTGACCTCGCTCGACAAACCCGAGTGGCCTTGGCCTCGGGATCCAACCACGAGGTGATCGCCGCCGTACTGGCGATGCGAGGGCTGCGGCCCCATTTCGAAAAGGTGGTCAGCGCCCAAGATGTCGCCAAAGGCAAACCGGCGCCCGACATCTTCCTGCACACTGCGAGCTTGCTCGGAGTGCCCCCGGCCGACTGCGTCGTCATCGAAGACTCCGCCGCCGGAGTCGCCGCCGCCCGTGCGGCCGGCATGCGCGTCATCGGTATCACCAACACCCTGCCGGCCGAGAAGCTGCAAGACGCCACCGCCGTGGTCAGCGACTACGACGCCCTCCGCCGACTGCTCCTTTCCTGAATTCCCGGGGGGAGTTTCAACACCGGCCTGGGAGCATCCGACCTGCTCCCGAGAAACGGATCCCGAGAGTTCCGCTTCCGCCGATCGGGGCCAAAAAACCGCAGCGTAGCGGGGTCAGGCCGAAGCAAGCATTGGAAGCGATCACCCTCACCCCCTCGCGCATCGCGCGAAAGCTCATCCTTCCCAGAGCTTACCTGCGAGCGGAGCGCCTGATCCCGCGGAGCCCAACTATACTTCGTCGAGCGCCTGTCGGGCGTCGCCGAAGGTACCGGGCCGCACATCCATTTTGTCCATCATCGACAAGAACAACCGGCACATTTGGCGATTGGGCTTTTCCTTGTAGTCAAGAACCCGACCGCCACGGATGCGACCACCGCCGCCACCAACCAACACCACCGGCAATTGGTTGGCATCATGGTTGCCGTTCAGCATCGACGAGCAATACAGCAGCATCGTGTTGTCGAGCAGGGTGCGTTCGCCTTCCTGAATGGCGTCCAGCTTGCGAGCGATGTAGGCCAATTGCTTCACGAAGAACTGGTTCACCTTGAGCCAGTCAGCCGAGTCGCTGTGTGAGAGCAAATGGTGGATCATGTAGTCCACACCGAGATTCGGAAACCGCAGCGAACTGTGGTCGTTATAGAGCTTGAGCGTGGTGATCCGCGTCGTGTCGGTTTGGAACCCGAGCACCAGGATGTCGCACATGAGCTTCATGTGCTCAGCGATGTCCTGCGGAATGCCGTCCGCCGGGCGGGCCATGTCGGGCTTCGACAAGGTCGGCCGCCAGCCCTGCAGTTCGCCCTTCTTGCCGGCAGTGTCGATGCGCTGCTCCACGTCGCGAACCGAATCGAGGTACTCGTCGAGCTTGCGACGGTCGTTGATGCTAATTTGCCGACGCAGGCTTTGTGCGTCGGACAAGACGGCATCGAGCACACTGCGGTCGCCCTTTTCGTTGGAATCCTTGAACAACCGGTCGAAGGCTAGGGCCGGATAAATTTCTAGCGGCGTGGGAGTCGTCGGCGAGGTCCACGAGATGTGCGAGCTATAAAGCATCGAGTAGTTCTTGTGGACCGACGGGTTGGACTTCTCACAGCCCAAGACCAGGCTCGGCACCTTGGTGGTCCGTCCCTGCGCCTGCGCCACGAACTGGTCCAAGCTGGTGCCCGAGCGAATCTCACCCCCCGAGGCCAGCGATGCGCCTGAAAGCAGGTTGCCGGTTTGCGAGCTGTGGATGTTTCCCTTGAGCGCCTCGGCATTATAAAGGCCTCGAACGAATACGGTCTTCTGCCGGAAGTCCTGCAACGGGGCCAACACCTGGCCCAACTCCATCTGTGCTCCCTCGCCCCGGGCCCACCATTCCTTGGAGTGAAACCCGTTGCCGGAGAAGATCACCGCCATGCGGACGGGTGCCTCGCTGGCCGGACGTTGACCTGCCGGCGGCGTGTCGCCCCAGACCGTGAGAGATTCCATCCAGGGCAACGCCATGGAGACGCCGACGCCTCGGAGAAACGTGCGCCGATTCAGTGAATGTTGGGGCATGGTAGTCGATTCTGGAGGGTTGGGGTTATTCTTCGGGTTTGCGGTCCATCCCACGGATCCGGACAAATTGGGAGCTGGAGACAATGGTTTCAACGGCGCCCTGAACCCGGGCCTCTCGGGAAGAGAGCTTGCGTTGCAAATCGCTCAACAAGGACTCGTCCGACAAGATCACGCCGCGACCCAGCGAGTAGCCCAGAAGCTTGCGACTGAATTGCCGCAAAAAGGCCTCCTTACGTTGATGGGACAAATAACGCCGCAACCCGGCCGCGCCTTCAAGTACGGTGCCATCGAGGGCCGTCGCCCGGACCTCGAGGGCCCGGCCGCCGAGATCCCGTTCACGGAATCGGCCCACCGCATCGAACGATTCCAGCGAGAACCCGTAGGCATCGATGCGACGGTGGCAGCCCGAGCACTTCGGATCCGAACTGTGTTTCTCGGTGAGTTGCCGCACAGTGAGTAACTCGAGCGATTCGTCCTCAGGCAAACGCGGCACATCCTTCGGAGGCTTGGGCAGTTTCTCGCCGAGGATCACCTCACTAATCCAATTACCCCGGAGAATGGGGCTGGTACGCGAGGCACCCGATTGACGCGCCAAAGTGGACGCCTGGCCAAGAATGCCACCGCGCGCGATCGGTCGGAGGCCCGTGACCCGCTTCCATTCGTTGGATCGAGTGAAGCTCACCGACGTCACGCCATAAAATCGCGCCAGATCGGCGTTCAAGAAGGAATGGTCGGCGTCGAGGATGTCGAGCACCGGGCCATTGTTCTGGAAGAGGTCGGTGAAGAAACGAACCGTCTCTTCGCGCATGGCGCCGCGTAGCCCGCGGAACTCAGGAAAATGCCGCTCACTCTTCTCGTCCAAAGTTTCGAAGTCGTACAAATGCAGCCAAGCCAAGGCGAACTCGGTGGCCAAGCGGCCGATCTTGGGATCCTTGAGCATCCGCCGGGTCTGGGCACGCAAGACTTCCGGCCGATGAAGACGCCCTGCCACGGCCTCAGCCATCAACTCGGCGTCGGGCGTTGAAGCCCACAAGAAATAGCTCAGCCGCGTGGCCAACTCCATGTCACTGACCCGAGTGGAGGCAACTCCAGGAGCGGGTTGTTCGGCTCGGTACAGAAACGCCGGCGACACCAACACCCGCGCCAGCACCCCACGGACGGATTCCTCGTGGGTAAGACCATCGCCACGGAGGCGTCCATAGAGACCCTTCATTGCATCCACCTCTCCCGCTTGCAGCGGCCGGCGATAGGCACGAGCCGCAAAGGCGAAGATCGATTGCAGGTGGGCCGGTTCGGTGTCCACCAGCAGGCGTCGAAACTCGTCGGCCCGGCGGCGGATAGGCTCACCCATCGGGGTAAAGGCACTGGGGTCGGCGTCTTGGGTGGCGAACTGCCACAACTGCTCAAAGGCATCGATCAACTTGAAGGCATCCTGACTGATGTAGTGCAACTCCGACCAGAGGCGCTCCAGTTCGGCCGTCTCGGCCGCAGTGAGCATTAAGCGACGCAGGGCATCGTCTTCGCGATGGTAGAGAGTGAGCGTGACGACCTCGTCGACGGGCACAATCTTGGTGTAGCACAGCGCGGCCGGGAACAGTGCGCGGAAGCGCTCAAGGCCTTGGTCCCAACGACGACGGGCTGCACCCCCGTCCGCCACCAGCACCGGCAGATCCGACTGCGTCGGCAACTCGCCGTCCGACCAGGTGCCCTTTCCGCCCTTCGTGCTCACCGCTCCCGGCACCAGAGCGAGCGAGGCCGGACGCTGCGGCAGGATTTGCATTTGAACACTGGCTTCAGGGCCCGCGGAGCCATCCAACGTGGCCGTGGCCACCAGTTCGCCACCGGCCGCCCATTCGGCCGGCAGCCGAACTTCTACCACCGACGGGGCCTTCACACAGAGATCCTGAGGGGCGACGCGAGAAGAAGTGGAGACGGGATTCTTTCCAAAGAGGGCAGGCTCGGGCCCCGGGCCCTCCTGGGCTGCAGATGCGGAGAGCGCCGGCTCCAACTGCTGCACGAGGCCACGGAGTACAGCCCCGAGCAACGGTCCCTGGAGAGAGGTCCACTGGCGGCGCAAGACCGCATCGGGAGCATCCTTGCCCAAGGCCGCGGGCTCAGAAGAGAACAAGGCTTGGAGATTTGCAGCCAACCGGCGCTTTTCTTCGATGGAGGCGGCCGCACGCCAACGGGCCAAGATCGAACCCTCAGGGATCGTGGTTTCCAGCGCACCGCCGCGTGCCTCTGGCTCGCTGAAAAAATGCCACACCGCGGGATGGCCCAACCGATCGGCATGAGGATTACCAGCCAAGATGGCGGGTGACACATCGCCGGAGAGACTCCAGACCTGCGCGGCATTCTGAGACTCGGTCAACTGCAAGTCCACGCGAGTGAGGTCGCAGGAGTGGTTGCCGTCACGCGGCCCCACCGACAGGCAAACCACATCGCCCACGCTCACCGTCACCGGAGGCAGTGGTCCGAAACGTACCTCCTTGGCCCCTTGAGAAACACCGGAAGCCAACGTTTGACGCGTGGCTCCGCGACGGAGTTCCAGTACCCAACTCACGCCGTTGCCGCATTCGGTGTGGGAGTGCTGCACCAAGCCTTCGACCTTGAAGGTTCCCGCCACCGGCCCTCGCCATCCCACGATCACGCGACGCGAGGGCGACGGATGTACGGCGACACTGTGGGGCCGCATCAGGCCCGGCACCCGGACCTCGCGATCCGAGGAGTTGGCCGTGACACTCAAGGCATCCGCAGCGGTCCAACCCTGAATAAACGAATACCCCTGCGCGCTCTCGAGGGTGGAGGTGATGAGTCCCTCGATGCGGGTGCCTCCCGAACGCATCCCTAGCGCCTCCAACCAAGCCATAAGCACCTGCGGGTCGAGATGCTTTGAGCGAGCCAGCGCGCTCAGCGCCTCACCGGAGGGAACTTCTGTCAGCTCAGCCGCAGCATTCAGACAGGCCGCCGCCTGAGAGAAGAGCGGACCCCGGGTTTGATCCAGGCCATGAATGACCGAACGCAACCGACTCAACGGCACATCCGGTCGACCGGGAACCACCAAGCGCGGATTGGACCACAATGCCACATCCGCCGCCGAACCATCTCCGGCATCGGAGCTCACCAGAAAAGCACGAACTTCCCCGGAGGCATCCGGAGCCGGCAGCTTGAAGCGCGTCTCGCGAGCAGTGGCCAGAGGAGAGATCGGGACCTGCCAGGCACTAGGACCATCCCGCTTACCAATGTGACCGACCGTGGTGAATCGCCAGACCGAACGCTGCCACGACTCTATCACTGAGGCCACGGCAGCGCCCTCACCCGGCTTCGCCTCGCGCCAACGGGCTCGGACTGCATCCAAGAGCGGAGACGGCTCGGACTGGTTTAATTCGGCCCACAGCAGGCTCAGATACCGGACATTCAGCCCTCGAAGGCGGGCCAACGCCTCAAGGTGGGTCGCGTTCCGAGAACGCCCCGCCGCCCGCAGTTCCAATGTGGCATCCAGATAGCGGGCCAGCGGCAGCACGCCTCCGTCGCGCGTGTCGAACTGAATGCCCTGAAGATTGACCGAGGTGCCGCCACCGTTCTGGGTGTAGCGCCCGTAGAACTGCCGGATGGCTGCGAGGCGTTCCTCAGTCCAGTCACGCTGTGAGGTGCTCGACGAGAACCTCACTCCATCCGGAAGGAGGACCGCATGGCGCGCCACCTCCTTGGCCGCATCCAGGTATTTGGTGACCAGCGAAGGCGACATCACCAGCGACTGACCCACGTTCATGAACCCCTCACCCGAGGCCGAATCCACCGGGAATTCGCGGGCTGGATCGAGAGACTCCACACCCGTCAGATCGCGGATCGTGTAGGTGTACTCCGCATTTGCCAAACGCCGCAGCACCACCGGTCCGGGATCCCCGGCATTTTTCCGGGCCCAGCGATCGAGCAACCCACGCACTCCGGCCATCAATTGCTCCCGCGCCTTGGCGTCCATGGCCGGCTGATCCTTCGGAGGCATTTCACCGACGGAAACCTGTTCCAGCACTTGCTGCCAAACCTTGGGATCGGTCGACTCCGCGCCCGGCTGAAGCACCTGCTCCAAATCGAGGTCGCCCTTGTGCTTCGCTGTGGAATGGCAATTGAGACAGTGACGCTCGAAGAGCACCCGCGTCTTGGCATCGATCCCTTCGGCGGTCACGGACCAAGCCAGCGACGCCGATGCCAGTGCGGTCGCCGTGATCCAACCCACGGCATGACCCAGTTTGCGCGCCGGGTAGGGCACCAGTGATCGCACCGACTTTAGGAATCCAACCTTCATCACTCCTCGTTTCATCCTGTTGTTCATTCACCCACGACCACAGCGAACCACTGACCCGTCAAATGCGGATGAAGAGACGCTTCTTCCACAACCACCAGCACATCGCCCAGAAAATCGAGAGCACCGCCGCCCCTTCCACCGCCGGCGCATACACCCCAAAGTGATCCGGCCAGAACGTTTGGCCCAGATGGGTCCGCACGTTGTCACGGAAGAAGCCATCCCAGAGGTGGCTGGTGACGTACATGAAGATGGAGTTCATACCTACTACCTGAAGCGGGAAGGTCAGCCAAGACTGTTTCAGGCGATCGGCCACCCAATAGAAGCCAGTAATCAGCAAGCAGCACCATCCGCCGCTAAAAAGCACCCAGGACGGCGTCCAGATGCGTTTGACCACCGGAGCGATTCCGGCTCGATCGAGAAACCAACCGGCTCCCAATCCACACACTCCTACAAAGGCGATCCGGAATAACCGCCGGCCAATCGGAACGTCTTCTCGGCGCAGCCATCCACCCACCAGCAAACCGCAAATCATCGTACCCAGCGTGGGAATAAAACTCAGCGTCAGATAGCCACCGCCATTGAAGAGGAATGTCTTAGCCCTCGGGAACAAATTGAGGAACCACACCTCAAAGTGGTGAGCCGGATTGGCGTTCTTGTTCCAGTGGGCTGCAAAACCGCTCAAGCCGTGCTGCTGCATCCAATCGGCCGAGACACCGACGCTCGAGGGGTCAAACTCCGGACCGGGCAACGGAGCCAAAGCAAACCAAGCCCAATACCCCAAAAGAATAGCCACCAGTCCAACCACTTGCGTCCGGACACTCCGCCAGGCCAAGAGCCACAAGAAGGTATAGCCCAAACCAATTTGGGTGAGCGTGTCCTCGAAGGTGAAATTCGTCTGCGACGCATGGGTCGATCGCAACGCAATGCCCAGCGCCGACAACGCCAAAGCCCGCCACAGCGTGTGGAAGAACATCCGCAAGAAGCCCTGATCCGACTGCTGACGCGAAGCGATGGACCACGGCAAGGCCAGACCCACCAGAAAAGAAAAAGACGGTTGAATCAGGTCATGGAGCGTGCACCCCTGCCAATCCACATGGTCCTGATGATGCGCGAAGAAATGCCACACACTGTCGGCGGGCATCTTAGCGGCCACGGCTCCGAGACGAACCATTTCGCCAGCCATCAGCAGCATCACGAACCCGCGGTAGGCATCCATCGACGACAATCGCTGCGGCATCACTGGGGATTTCCCAGAACCGGGTGAAGGAGGCATAAGGACGTTGTGACAAGGTTCTAGGATGAGCGCAATCCCGTTGGCGGGGTTCTGGTGATGAGCCTCGAATCATCCACCTACAAAGATCGACTCCGCCTCTTGACCGACTCCCTGAGCGAGAAAGCCGTCGGCACCCAGAACAACGAACTGGCGAACCGGACATTGGCGACCGAGCCCTGCCGAGGCACCGTACGCAGCATGGAACCGGTCCTCCCCGAGACGTTGGCTGAGCGGTTGTTTTCGGGCGACTCCTTTGCCTTTGGTTTCGGCATGCAGCGGCCCCGTCAAGAATGGTTTGGTTGGGACGACCCGCGCCAAGAAACCCTGCAAGATCGCCATCACTGGTTGTCCCAGGAGCCCCAACGTCACTTGGCCTGGACCGACGAGGCTTCCCCCGTCCTGCTCGAAGCATTGGCCCTCTTCCCCAACCCTCCCTTTCCCACGGAGAGCTTCCCCCACCCGGACTCGCAACCCGACGGACTGCTCAAGAGCCTGTCCCTCAATTGGGAGCCAGACCTACTACTCCTGCGGCGGGATGCGTCTGGCCAATTCAGACTGGTCGCCGGAGCAGTCTGCTTTCCATCGGCCTGGGACCTCCACGAGAAGCTCGGCAAAACCGTCGATGCCATCCACGCCGATGTTCCCACCTTGAACGCCACGCTGGGAGCACGGATCCGAACCTTTCTCGATCGGCTGCAGCCTGGACAAACTTTCGAACGCGACAATTGGGGCCTCGCCGCCCATGGCGAACGCAATGCCCACCCCGATCGCAACCTGCCCCGACTGACAGCAGACGCCACCCTCGACACCACCTGGCTACGGCTCGAACACCAGGCCTTCCGGGCCCTACCGAACAGCGGCGGCCTCCTCTTCGCCATCCACCTCACCGTGCACCCCCTGGATCGCGTGCTGCAGGCCCCGGCCGCCCGCGATCAACTAGCAACGCAACTCCGCTCGATGCCTGAAACCATCGCCGCCTACAAAGGCATCCTCCCCGCCCGCGAAACCCTGGTTCGCCAACTGGAGTCCCGATGACGCCTCTCTAAACCCTCCTCTCCGACCAGGAGACCTCAAGGAACCTGAGGACCCAATACTAGCCCAAGGCAGGCGCGTTAGGACAAAGCGTGGCATCCACCGTAATGCACCCCAAGGCAGGAGCGGGACCGGGCCGGAGCGCCCCACCAAATACGTCAAGCGGAGCGGGACCGGGCCGGAGCGAGCGTAGGAACGTCGACACCTGAATCCCCCTCGCGCGGCCGCGCGAAAGCCCCACCTGTCCCAACGTTCCCTGCGAGCGCAGGCCCGGTCCCGCGGAGCGCCCCACCAAATACGTCAAGCGGAGCGGGACCGGGCCGGAGCGAGCGTAGGAACGTCGACACCCTATAATCCCCCTCGTGCGCCAGCGCGAAAGCCTCACCTGTCCCAACGTTCTCTGCGAGCGCAGGCCCGGTCCCGCGGAGCGCCCGGCTTGCCAGTAGGAGCCCCACAGCTATGGTCGCCCGACATGAGTTTCGTCGAGGCCTTCGGTGCCTTGCCTTTGGAAGGTTTAATGAGTCAGGCCCGGTCGTCGAATATCGAGCAAGTCGACTCGGTGCTCCGGCGTGGCCCGGCGTCGGTCGGTGATTTCGCTACCCTGCTTTCAC
>SXXZ01000112.1 GCA_005789375.1 Verrucomicrobiales bacterium
GGCGAACCGGGGATGGAAGAAGCGGGCATGCCCAACATGGATGATCCGCGGATCGCCAGAGCCATGTCGGAGATGGAGCGCGACATGGACCATCTCGACGAAAACAACCCCAAGCACATGGCCCACCTGTTGCGGAAGATGAAGGACATCCTCCCGTCGGGATCCGTGCCCAAGGATTTTGAAGTGGCCCTGAAGCGCCTCGAAGCCGGCGAAGACCCCGAAAAGATCGAAGCCGACATGGGCGACGTGCTCGGCGACCTCATGGGCGGCGAAGACGGCCCCGGCGGTGGCGGTAGTGGCGGAGGCAGTTACTCCAAAGACCCAGGCTTGTACGATTACTAGAGCCTGCAAGATCGCTGACTGATGACGAGGGGCTAAACCATCGGCCAACCCGATCGCTGTCATGGCCTGCCGGGACGGACCGCTCGGAGATCGGTCCCTACCTAAGAGGTCTTCGGGCTACACACATGGATCCTTCCACAAACTCAGCCTCGCCTGAGCACTTCCGAGGTCATCGGGCTACACAGCAGGGTTCCTTCCACAAACTCAGCCTCACCCACGCACCTCCGAGGTAGGGCCATTTCTCCGAAAGCGCCACTCCGGCGAACAAGACAAAGAAGCGCCACTCTGAACCAGGCTGGAAGTCTCGCGTCCTCCGCGTTTAGGGTGATCTTCAGAAAGATCTTCGGAATTTTACTGAAAGCAGGGCTATTGATTTGTTTTTAGCGTCTATTTAAAGCGGTTTTTGAATTTTATTGATCATCGAATAGATTTTCGTTTTTTCCATGATCACAGCGTGTTCCACCCCGACTTCGATGGAGCCTCTCCTTCCGGTGGCCGGGCGAGACACGCTGGCCAGACTCACCTGCGACATTCTTTCGGCATCCGGCCGCCTCACCGGGATTCCCCGCAAAAATCCTCGAGTTCTATTTTCCCCAACTGTTTGTCGATCTTCCGGCCGACCTGTCGGACCGGGTTGGACGGTGATTCTCGACCCGTGCCATCAAGCAGTTTGAGGCACCGCAGAATCCAGCACAACCGGGCCTCACCCGTTGTTCGTCAGCCGCTCAGCTGGGCGGCTTCCTCGATCAAGGGATGTTCGAAGGCGCTGGCGTAGGCGGCCATTGAGCCTGCTGAAATCCGGAGTTGTCGTGCGGTCTTCCGCCACTCCAAGACGGCCGCCAAGACTTCGCGGAGTATGGCCTTGGCTTCCGGCCCTCGAAGTCCGAAGCGGGAGGCAGCATCGAGAGCGCCTATCACGCTCGGTTCGTCGTGTTCTTCGGAGATGGCGGTCTTCGGGGTTTGGGCCCGGTCAATCTCTGGAACAGGATTGAGGTCATAGGCCGGCGACAGCGACCAGAGCCCCGCCGTGCGCATCAGGAATCCATGGTTGCGGAGGTGATCGTCGTAGTTGCTCGCCAACAGCGAAAAGACCATCCGACGCCACAACTCGCGCAACTCCAGTCGCACCTCATCACCGAACTGACGGATACCGTCGGCCAGCATGGTATAGGTGCCCCTCTCTCCATGAGCGAGCCCCAGGAGACTGTTGGCCGAGATGAAGGGAATCCGCTTCCCGCCGTCCCGGTCAAAACGGGTGATGACGGAGACGCTCCGACCCTTCGAATGAACCCATCGATGCTCGGCGACCCGGATGCCTGCGATGCCCGCCAGCGTCAACGCCAGGATCTCGCCGGCAGCGATGTCCCGGATGTCATCCGGCTTGGGAAACTTGGCAATGGCCAGGCGGCCATCAGGAAGAGCCACCACCGACTTGGGGCGTGCGCCTCCTACCGGTGATCCCGCCCCCAACAGGAAGCGAAGGTCTTGAGCGGTCTCGGTTTCGCCGTGCACGGCGTCGGCGGCGTTGATCAGGGCGGCCAACTGCACCACCGGAGGAATCCGCCCATCGCTGGCCGCCAAAAACGGGCCACTGGAATCCGCCCGGAAACGAAGAGCACCAATGCGCGACGAGTCATCGAGCGCCAGAACGTAGTCAAGATCCCGATAGGGCTTGGACTCCAACACGTGGCGTCGTACCGCCCGGTCGATGAGGACCCGCCCCCATCGATCCGGTCCGCAGTCCAGCAGAGCCCCGAATAAGGAGGTTCCGTGATGCGGACCCGGCCGCAATGGCAGGTTGGTGGGATCGATGGCGAAAGCCCTCGGGCTGGCCAGCCATTGGGTTCCATACTCGAAGGTCACCGATGAACCCCGAGTCGCCGAGTGAAGCCGCCCGACAAACTGGGGCGATCCTTCCCAGTCCAGATGAACTTCGATGCTCATGATTGTTTCCTCCGGATCCGGCGGGGAAGGCGCTCTTCGTCCAGCTTCAATCCCAAGGCGTCTTTGGCGGGTGCGGCGAGTCCGGCGAGGCGGTCGTTCAACTGGAGCACGAATGCCGCAGTGGCCAGCGTTCCCAGCGAGACATTGGGGTCGCCTTTTTCGAGGCGCCAAAGGGTGCTTCGGCCGATGAACAGTCGGGCCGCCATGTCTTCGGTCGAAATGCCGCGCCGCCGTCGAGCCAGCGCCAGGTCGCGCCCCAGCTCACGCAGGGCCCGCACGGCCGGCAACGGAAGCGATTGTTTCACGGGCATGGACCGTAACGTGTCACACCCAAGACTCTATAAGCAATACTGTTTCATTTCTGAAACAGGTTTTGGACTCAACAACGCTCTTGGGATGGTGCCAAGGATCACCGCTGCGCCCGTTTGAAGAGACGCTGCGGCCAACCCCGGCTGCCGCGCTGGATGGCCTGCCCGTGGACGTGAGCGGTACTTAGCGTGCGGATTCGAGACGGTTCGCGCAGGCGATGCAGGCGGGGGCCAAGAAAAGGCCGCTCCGGATGCGCGGCGATCCGGGTTGCTAAGGGTCCACCGGGTGGGTGAGAGGGTCGGTCGACGAATGGTTCGAATTTCGGCTCGCGATCAGTAGGGCTCGCTTTCCAAGCTGGGCCTATGCAACTCGCTCTCAACCCCGAGGGCCGGCTGACCGGGACCGCGGACGGGGATGCCGATCAAGATCTGATCACGGCCTTCACTCAGGGCTCGGCGCAAGGGTTGCTGGCCATCGCGGCCGTGCGCGACACTTCGAAGCGGGACGCCGTATGGATGTACTGGCGAGGCTTCGTGGACGCCTGCCTGACGGCGCTGGCGCATTCGCCGACCGTTTCTGATCCCGGCTTGATGCCTCCGGTGGAGGCCAACTCTTCGTGGCTGGTGGAGCAGACGCTTCGAGCCCCCGCCATGGCCGGCGGCGA
>SXXZ01000113.1 GCA_005789375.1 Verrucomicrobiales bacterium
ATGTGGGTGTGCGTGTAAATCGACTGGTTCATGTAGAGGTGCCCGTCATAACCCCAGCGCAGCGTGTGGAGATTATGATGGGTGTCCTCGGTACCGAAGCTCGACAAAGTCACCGTACGCCGGTCGGCCTTGCCATCGCCATCGGTGTCTTCCAGATGCAGAAGCTGATGACTGGCCGCCACGTAGCAGCCGCCCTTTCCATCGGGAACCACGCCCGTGGGAATGAGCAGGCCATCGGCAAATACAGTGTGGCGGTCGGCCTTGCCGTCGCCGTCGGTGTCTTCCAACACCACCACGGAATCCACCGCAGGCTGCCCCGGCTTGATTTGCGGATAGACCTCCGACGAAGCCACCCACAGGCGTCCCTGAGGATCCCAGTTCATGTGGATGGGCTTATGGAGGAGCGGGTTCTCAGCCCAGAGGCTGACTTCCAATCCGTCGCCCGTATCAAAGCTCGGGATGGCTTGCTTCGAAACACTGGCCCGCGAGTCGGCGGCTGCGCTGGCTTGGATCGCATTCTTTGCCAGCAGAGCTCGCACTTCGGCCAGAACCTTGGGGTCTGATTGTTCGGACGGACGCAAACCGGCAATCTTGGTGTCCCACTCGGCGATCATCGGATCGAACTGCGGAATCTCGACACCATTGCGCCCTTGCTCGTGCTTGCGGAATCCGAAGAGGTAGGTCCAGTTGGCCGGGCGCCACCGATGGAAGAAGAGTTCATTCTTGTGCTGGATGGCCGAGCGGAGCAAGGCGGTGTCGGTGCCCTTGGCCGGAGCCTGAATTCCGAGGAGCTCGGGCAGACGTTCAGCGAGCATGCGGTAGCCGGTGTCATTGAGAATCACCGGGCTCTCGTAGGTCACCATGCGCAGCATCGAGATGCGCCGCGTCGCCCCGAGAATGTCGACGACAGGGATGTCCGAAGACCTGCCCAAAGTGCCCAGCGCCTCAGCGACTTCGATCAATGCCTTGGAGTGGGTCGAATCGGGCCGCTCGCCTTGCTGCTGGATCGGGGTAAAAAAAACAAAACGCACCGGTTGGCCGCTGGCCTCCCGGATCCCGACCATCAATCGGCCGGTGTCGGTGATAAACTTGGAAAGGTACGCTGCATGGGCCTCACCCGCCGGGATGTCAGCCAACTCGAGAGCTGCGGTCATGCCGTAGCTGAGAATGGCGACCGAAGGTTTGGCGATGGCAACCTGCTCCTGCACGCGCTTGAGCCAGCCTGCCTCCGACTTGTTCCAATCGAAGCTGGCGCGGGCCTTGCCCATGGGGGTGTCGCCGGCCCAGGAGAGGTTGCGGAAGGTGATACGACGGTCGGAGTACGACGCAGTTAGCGCGGTCTCTAAGTGGCCGTAATTGACCTCCCGCTCGAAGAAGGTGTCACCGATCAAAAGCACCCGGTCTCCGTCATTCAGGGAGAACCGCGCCAGCTCGGCGGCGGGCAGGGCGGGGACACCTCGACCCAGACTGAGGATCAGGACGCAAAGCCAGAGTTGGATTCGTTGACCGAGGATCATGTTTTGAGGGTGACGGGAAATCCCCGGTCCGGGGAAGCAGGAAAGCAAGGGAGGAGGGAGGCAGCGGAACCCATCGATCTCCCGCATGGGTTTGGGGTGTCTCAACGCCTGGGGGAACGTCTTGGGCACATCGGAACATCGGCATAGGCCTAAGACCCCGTTCGCCAACTCCACCCATGGCCTTGGCGAGATCGTCAGCCCATTTCCCGGCTCGCGTCCTGTCTCCTTCTGAAATTGGGAAAGTTATGAAGACAACACCCCGTTTGCTCTCATCCAGAAGGGCTATTTCGATGGGGAATGTATCTTGGGAGCCTGCCGCTGAATACCATCGATCGTATCGGTTTAAGGCGTTGAATAGCGGCTAGCGATGGGTTGCCCAGCGTCCACGGATTCGTCACCTGGATGGCACTTGAATCTCGCGGCTGCGGCTTAGGAAACTAAGATCAATGAATTCGGTTCACCGACATGGATGTTTTCGGACCAGACGCCACGCCTTCACACTCATCGAATTGCTGGTGGTCATTGCGATCATCGCCATCCTCGCGGGCATGCTGCTGCCAGCCTTGGGCAAGGCCAAGAGCAAGGCCCAGGGCATTATGTGCATGAACAACGGCAAGCAGCTGATGCTGGGTTGGACCCTGTATTCCGGGGACCATCGGGATGAGATCTGCCTTTCATCAGGCTTAGGGGGCCTCGTCTCCACCCACAGCCCCACCAAAGTGTATCCCATGAACCAATGGTGCATGGGCACGATGCACGAGGGGCCCAGTTGGACGAACACGGTCCTCATCATGGATTCGCTCCTGTACCGGTATGTGGGATCGCTGGCGGTCTACAAGTGTCCCTCGGACCGTGCGACCACCCGCAGCCCGTGGGGTTCCGGCGGCGGGATCCCCAAGGTGCGGAGTTTGGCGATGAGCTGCTTCATGAACCCGCTGCCCGGGCAGGAGCGTACCAGCGGCCGTTCCTACCGAAAGCAGAGCGACTTCACCCTCGGTGCGTCCATGACCTGGGTGACGATCGATGAGAATCCTGCGTCGATCAACGACGG
>SXXZ01000114.1 GCA_005789375.1 Verrucomicrobiales bacterium
ACTCAGCGAGCGGAGGCCCGATGCCGCGCAGCCCTGATGCCGCGCAGCCCACCAAAAACCGGAGCGGAGCGGGACCGGTCCGCAGCGAGCCTTGGAGGCGAACAGCAAATCCCCCCAAGCGCGCAGCGCGAAAGCTCCTCCTCCCTAGAGCCTACTCAGCGAGCGCAGGACCGTTCCCGCGGCCCAAACCGTCCAGCGGAGCGGGAATGGTCCGCAGCGAGCCTTGGAGGCGAACAGCAAATCCCCAAAGCGCACAGCGCGAAAGCTCCTCCTCCCTAGAGCCTACTCAGCGAGCGCAGGACCGTTCCCGCGAAGCATCAGCTTGCACAAGCACACCGCCGACCGTTGACTCCCCGCGCGCCTTTCCGGATCGGCGCGTCACTGTGAAGTCCCACCCGCCTGGAAAAACAGGCTACTTTGTGCTCGAAGGCACCAACGCCTTCGCCGCCTCCTATTATTTCAACTACCTCATGTTCCTGCTCCAACAGGATCACGGGTTTTCCAACCTCAACAACTTAACTCTGGGCGCCGTTCACGGGTTCCTCTACGTCGGTGCCTCCTGGTTCGCCGGACGCTTCGGCCAGCGCCATGGATACTTCACCAGCCTGCGCATCGGCTTCGGCGGCATGGGAGCAGGAGTCGCTCTGGGCTGGTTGTTTCCTGGAACGGCAGGACAAATCGCAGCACTGCTGGTCTGGACCCTCGCCATGTGCTTCACCTGGCCCATGCTGGAGGCCCTGGCTTCCGAGCGAGAACCCTCCGATCGCCTTCCCCACCGCATCGGCCTTTACAACGTCATCTGGGCCGCAACGGCCGGGCTAGCCTACTTTTTAGGCGGCACCCTCTTCCAGCATCTCGGGAAAAACAGCCTCTACTGGCTCCCCCTCATCATTCACACCTTGCAGTGGATCAGCCTCGGATGGCTGGAACGTCGCCATGCCCAGAACGCATCCATCGAAACCCCGTCATCAAGCTCGGCCCACACCGCGGATGCCGGCCTGAAACGGGAAGCCCGAGTCACCCAGGTTTTCCAGAAACTCGCATGGATGGGCAACCCCTTCGCCTACATGGCCATGAACACCGTCATCGCCGTCGTCCCCAGCATCGCCGAGCACGCAGGCCTAGGCATCGAAGAGGCGGGCCGGTTGATGTCTGCCTGGTTCATCGTCCGTACTCTCACCTTTGCCATCCTCTGGGCATGGCACGGTTGGCACTACCGCGTCGGATGGTTTCTCGGATCCTTCCTCCTGCTCATTCTGGGATTCATCGCCGTCATGACCACCCATCAAATTTGGATGCTCATTCTGGCCCAGATCGCCTTCGGATGGGGAACCGGGCTCATCTACTATTCCTCCCTGTTTTACGCCATGAACGGCAGCGACACCCATGGTGAACACGGAGGGATCCATGAAGCCTTCATCGGTATAGGCATAGGCTCTGGCCCTGCCATCAGCGCCTTAACCCTATGGATTTCGGGCGCAGCCATGGCACCAGCCGTGGCCGTGGGAATGACCCTCGTCGGCGGATGGACCTGGTGCTGGAGAGTAAGCCGAGGGACACAGCCCACCCCGGCCAACCGTTGACCCAAAGCTAAAATCGGCCATGGTTCGTCAGAGTTGGCCTTAGTTCCGTCTGAACGCTCTTTCCGGTAACGCCGCGTTTTCTCGGTGGTCTTTCCATTCAAGTCCATGATTTCACACACACCCTCGAAAACCAAAAACGGCTTCACGCTGATAGAACTTCTAGTGGTAGTGGCCATCATCGGCATCCTCACTAGCATGCTGCTGCCGTCTCTGGCCGCAGCCAAGGGCTCCGCCCAACGGATCGCCTGCCTCAACCACGAAAAACAACTCGCTCTGGCCCTTCATATGTACGCCGGAGACCATAACGGCCGATTCCCGCCCCGCCTCCTGACCAACCGCTGGTGCACCACGCTGCGCCCCTACTATATCGATCTCAAGATCCTCAAGTGTCCCGTCGATTCCGGCGCCAAAGGTAGCACCAACATCCCCGGAGTCGGCGATCGCGTCGCCGAGTACGCCCCCCGCACTTACCTCATCAACGGCTTCAACGACTTCTACCGCCGCCGAGTCGGAGCCTCCCAGATGCCCGAGTTCCGCACCCAGGGCAATGGCGAGGTTGTCATCGGCGAGAACAACATCCCCGAGCCTTCGCAAACCATTTGCTTCGGTGAACGCGACTCCAGCCGGGTTGTCCACTTCCACATGGATTTCGACGCTCTCGACGACCTGAGTGCCCTCCACCAAAACCGTCACGGCACCTCCATCAAGACGGGGCGCGGCGGTGGCTCCAACTTCGCCATGGTCGATGGTCACGTCGAGTTCCTCCGGTACGGACGCTCGTTCAACCCCATCAACCTTTGGGCCGTCACCCCCGAAGATCGCAACATCGGCGTCTCGCTGCCCTGAACCCCAACCGTCGATGAACTCCAACCGCCGCACCTGGACCCTTCTCGCACTGACCCTTTTTCTGGGCGGAGCCTACGTCTTCGCCTTCACCGATTGGCTGGATCCCCAACCCATCGAGATTGCTTCCCAAATCCGACCGGTCATCCAACCTCCGCGGTTCGGCCGGCGTGGACCCAAAGCCACCCCAGAGTCCCCCGACAAACCGACCGAGGCCAGCCCGGCTAGCAGCGTGGCCCGCGTCACCTTCAGTCTGGATGGACGCTATCGCCTGAGCTCCCTGCGCGTCTTTGTCCTGAATGCCCAAGGCGAACCCGCTAAGAAAATATGGGACCTCACCGGCAAAAGCCGCGAACTCAACTCCCTGATGTACGGCATGAATCCCGCAGGCATGTCCCCACCCGAGGGCACCGACGCGGCCGCACCGCTGGAGGCAGAACTCACCTATCTTCTGGAGATCCGGGCCGGTCGACGCACTGGTTCCCACCGCTTCAAGACGCTTCCCCTAACTCCCAGCGAAAACTGACACTTCCACCCCTGAACGGCCCCGTAGCGGGACGCCCTGTCTCGGGCACTGGGTCAGTCACATTCCCTGCCAACGCCGGACCCACCCGTGAGGCGCCCGACAACGCATCCCTCACTTCAACTCAAACTTCCTAGTCCAGACCATACCTCCCGGCTTGTCGTCGAATGCCGGGTCGGTAGAGTTCGTCCCATAGCCCGTCACATTCAACGCACCTGAACCATGTCCTCTCCCAAAAAAAACTCCCCACCGAATGCTGGCTCCTCCCGGCGCGAATTCCTAAAGCGAACAGCCGCAGCCGGCGGTATCGCTGGCATTCTCGCCAACCAACCCGCTGCAGGCGCCAACACCCTCACCAAGCTCGCTGCTCCCTACGCAGGCCGAGTCATCGGTGCCAATGACAAGATCGTCCTTGGTTTTGTGGGCGTCGGTGGTCAGGGCGGCGGGGCTCATGTTGGCCAAAACCTCGAACACTATCAGGAAAACAACGTGGCTCTGGCCGCAGTCTGCGACATCTCCAAGCACCGCGTCGACGACCACATCGCCAAGATCGAGAAGAAGACCAACGTCAAGCCCGAGGGCTACGAAGACTTCCGCCGGCTCCTAGAACGCAAAGACATCGACGTGGTATTCTGCGCCACCGTCGACCACTGGCACACCAAGGTCAGCTGTGAGGCCATGGATGCCGGCAAGCATGTCTATGTCGAGAAACCGATGACCCGCTACCTCAGCGAAGCCTTCGAAATCTACGACGCCTGCAAGCGCACAGGCAAACTGCTCCAGGTCGGTTCACAAGGCTGCTCCGACCGCAAGTGGCACAAGGCCGCCGAGTGGATCCGCGCAGGCAAAATCGGCCCCATCGTCATGAGCCAGGGCAGCTACATGCGCAATAATCCGCACGGCGAGTGGAACTACACCATCGCCCCGTGGGCCAAGCCCGAAGACATCAACTGGAAGATGTGGCTCGGCGAGCAAATCAAGACCGGCCACAGCTTCGACCCCGACCACTATTTCCGCTGGCGCAAGTATTACCCGTATTGCTCCGGCCTGTTGGGCGACCTGTTCCCCCACAAGCTGCACCCGTACATGCTCGCCACCGGCAATCCGGAGTTCCCCGTGCGTGTCGCCGCCGTTGGCAGCAAGGCCTTCAAGACCGACCTGAACCAAGTCGGCCGCAAGCCCGAGCAGGCCACCCAATACGTCCGTGACGTCGAAGAGATCATCCAGCTCGTCGCCGAATTCCCCAGCGGCTACGTGATGCACATCACCTCGAGCTCGGTCAACGAAGTCGGCTCCTCCGAGATGATCCGCGGCCACAAAGCCACGCTCACCATGGGCGGCAACAAAGTTCAATTGAACCCCGAACGCCCATTCGCCGAAGATATCGAACCGGAGACCAGCGAAGCATTCCCCGGTGAGAGCGTCGCCGCCCACCACAAGAACTTCTACGAGTCCATCCGCGCCAACAAGCAGCCCAACGCCGGTATCGACCTGGCCACCAAGGTTCAGACCGTCATCTCGCTGGCCGAGATGTCCGACCGCTTGGGCGTGATGTGCTACTTCGATGTCAAGAGCCGCAAGGTGACCGACAAGTCCGGCAAGGAAATCTCCCAGCTGACCTACGGCTGGGACAAGAACTCCTGAACGATTTCAAGCACGGCGGTCCTGCCCTCCAAGGCGGGACCGCCGTTTTTGTTTTCCGGCCCAGCTCCCCCCACTCGAGGCGGCAGAGGAACCGAGCTGGAGCGAACGTTGAAGGCGATCACACCCATCCCTCGCGCGCAGAGCGAACGCTCCTCCTCCTCCCCGAGCCTTACTGCGAGCGCAAGACCGATCCCGCGGAGCCATTTTAAAGGATAACGTTATAGTATAGAGTGTCCCCTTTTGTGTAAATAGGTGGGACCGACCCCTTCCGGTGCTCGCGTTCTTGGGATTGCCCGGCGCAGCCCAACCCGCTTGGCTTGCACTTATGAGTTCCCGCTCCACCTCCGCCCGCCCGTTCTCCTGCGTCGCCCCAGACTGGTGGGATTACACCACCCTAGACTCCGAACTCGTCGCCGACGCCGCGGCCCTCACCCCGGAGAAAATGCAGCGCCTCTCACGCCCCGGATTCAAAGTCACCCTGTACGACACCCTCGAAGAATTCTACCTCGCCGAAGCCCTCGAATACGTAGCGGCGTGGAAACAGAGCACCGACGACAACCCCGTCGGCATTTGCGGCCCCATCGGACCTACCGAGCAACTGCCACTCGTCGCCCGCATTATCAACGCCCTGGGCCTCGATATCCGCTCCGGCCACTTCTGGGGCATGGACGAATGGATCATTGACGGAAAAGAAGCGTCGGCCACACACCCCCTTTCCTTCGAAAAAGCCGACCGGGAACTCTGCTTCAACCGCATTGCCCGCAAGCAAGTGATGCCGGATGCGCACCTGCATTTCCCGAAAGCCGACACCCGAACCTACCGCGCCTCCTGGGACGCCGGCGTCCGCTGCGCCGTCATGCAAGGCGGCCAAGGCGACGTAAAACATTGGGCCTTCAACGACCCCGTGCGCCGCTCCGGCAAATACCGCAATGCCCCGCCCACCCCGGAAGAATACCTGAAGCTCGCCACCCGCGTGGTGGACTTGCACCCACTGACTATCGCCCAGAACGCTCGAACCAGCGGAGGAGGCAATGTGTCACTGGTGCCAACCCAGGCCATCACCGTTGGCCCAGTCGAAACGTGGAAAGCCGAAACCGTCTCCATCTGGCATGCCGGTCAGCACGACAACCCCTTCGGACAACGACTCACCTGCCTCATGATCGCCAAAGGCATCGCCGATACCGCCGTGCCTATGTCCCTCCTGGCCCTGCATCCCAACGTGCGCTTCAACTACTTCCGCGGAGGCATTGGGCGCTGCGCGATAGAAATGCATTGAACTGGCACCCTCCTATCAGCCGATCCGGCCAGCCCTAACCCCGCACAAAAACAATCACTCCAAAAAACAACCTGAGGCCGACGGAGTTCATCCATCGGCCTCAGGTTAATTTGTTGAAGCAACTGACAAGACCAACCCCGGTCCGTCAGCTTATTTTTGAGCGGCCCTATTAGTGAGCGGCCAAGCTCTGAGACGCCGCCAAATCTACCTTGCGCTGATTGAGACTGCGGAAGAACTCGTAGCCCTCACGGCATCGGCGCACCATGACACTCTTGTCTTCCAGCATGGTCTTAATGATCCGCAATATCGGACCCGAACGCAGATAGTACCGCCGGTAGAAGCGATCCACCGACTCGAAGATCTCGTCCTTAGAAAGACCCGGATACTCGAGCGTGGACTGCTGAAAACCATCGTCATGGACGATGTCGGTCTTGTCCTTCTTGGAGAACCACCCGTTCTGGCGAGCCATCTCGTAAAGTTCGGTCCCAGGATACGGGGCCGCCAGCGATACCTGCATCGAGAACACATCGAGATCTTGGGCAAAGCGCATGGTCTGCTCAATGGTCTCCTGAGTCTCAACAGGCAGCCCGAGGATGAACGTACCGTGGATCACCACACCCACCCGATGGCAGGCCTTGGTGAAGCGACGCATCTCATCGGTGGTCACACCCTTCTTGATGCGCTTGAGGATATCGTCGTTGCCGGACTCGTAGCCGACGAGGAAGAGGCGCAGACCGCAATCCTTGAAGAACCGGATGGTGTCTTCATCTAGATTGGCCCGGCTGTTGCAACTCCAGGTCACTCCCAACGGAGCGAGCTTCTTGGCAATCTCGCGAGCCCGCGGCAGGTTGGCCGTGAAGGTATCGTCATCGAAGAAAAACTCCCGAACCTGCGGGAAGAGCTTCTTCATGTATGCCATCTCGGCAGCAACATTATCGGCCGACCGCACCCGATACTTATGGCCACCAATGGTCTGGGGCCACAGACAGAAGGTGCACTGAGCCGGGCACCCTCGCCCCGTGTACATCGAAATGTACGGGTGCATCAGGTAACCAATAAAATACTTCTCGATCTCCAAATCCCGCTTGTAGACATCAGCCACCCAGGGCAACGCATCCATGTTGTGGATGAGTTCGCGCTCCGGGTTGTGGATGATCTTACCTTCCTTACGAAAGCTCAGCCCCGAGATGGATTCCATCGGGCGGTCTTCGCAGACCTCCTTGCAGGTGAAGTCGAACTCCTTGCGACCCACCCAATCGATCGCCGGAGAAGCCTTGAGCGTCTCGGTTGGCAAGACAGCCGTATGCGCTCCGATGAATCCGATCTTTGTCTCCGGACGCTGGGCCTTAATGGCTTCGGCCACCTTGCAGTCGTTCTTCAGCGACGGAGTCGACGTGTTAATGATGACATGGCTGAAGTCTTTGGCGATGCCCAGAGTCTCCTGGATCCCGATGTTATGGGGCGGACAATCGAGCAGGCGGGAGTTTGGCACCAGGGCGGCCGGTTGGGCCAACCAAGTCGGATACCAAAAAGAGGTCACCTCGCGACGGGCCTGGTAGCGGGCACCGGCACCGCCGTCGAAGCCGTCAAACGAGGGAGGAGACAAGAACAGGGCGGACATGGAGATCAGGGATGAGTTGAAAAGTGAGAAACTCAGTAAGAGGAAGATCGCTCCGATCTTACTCCGACTTGACCTCGATTTTCTTGGCTGCGGCTATCTTGGCCTTGAGGTCAGCCAGCTGATCAATCGCAGGCCCGGAAGCTCCGGTGGAGCACCCACCCGAACCGCCGGAATCTTCGTGGGAGTGATCGTGCGGCAAGTCATTGCCGCCGCGTGCGTAGGCAGATTTCACACCAGCGAATTCACGGTTCACTGCCTCCTTGGCCTCAGCAAGGTGACCCTTGCCAATGGTCGCTCCATTGTAAGCCGAACGGGTCAACTCAGGGCTCGACGGGTAGGCCGGAGGCCGGGAACCGAAGTTGTACTTAAAGTTGACCCACGAATCCCTCGGTTTGCTGCTCAGAGCCCCTGACGGCTCAAAGCCTGAGTGCATCATGCAGTTGTCGCAGCGGACATCGCGGCCACAACCCTTTTCATCCACGCCGAATCGGTCCCATTTCACCTCGGCCAACATCTGGGCATAAGTGGGGTAATGACCCTCGGTCATCACATAGCAAGGAGCCTTCCACCCGCGGACATTATAGGTCGGCACAGCCCACGCACTGCAGGCCAACTCCCGTTTTCCGGCCAAAAACTCCAAATAACCCGGAGTCCCGAAGATCGTAAACATCTCACCCCAACGCTCGATGTCTTTGAACTTCTGGCGGGTCATCTCACGGGTGAGGAAGAACTGGGCTGGGTCTTTGCCCAGGCGCTTGACCATGTCCTTCTTGGCAGCGTCGTAGTCGTAGCCCGGTGAGATGGTGTGGCCATCCACGCCCAGTGAGCTGAGAAACTTGAACATTTCTTCCAGTTCAGCGGCTTCAGTCTCCTTGTAGAC
>SXXZ01000115.1 GCA_005789375.1 Verrucomicrobiales bacterium
ATTTCACAGCAGTTCAGCCTGTGGCCCTTCACCGCTCAGGTAGTGTGTATCGCTATGATCAATGCCGACTCCGGCAAAGGTCAGGTACTCTACCAGTCCGACGATTTTGACGAAGACGCCCTGGAGGAGGCCGACACCGAGAGCTCCACCGTGGAATTTGCCCCCCAAGTCGATGAGGTAGAACTCCTGACCGCCTTTTGGGATGTCGCCAAACGCTACGACAGCATCGTGACCTTTAATGGCCGCGGCTTCGATGTCCCGTTTTTGTACCTCCGCTCGGCTCTGCTCAACGTGCCTATCACCCGCAAGGACTGGCTGGGCTACCGGTATCAAACGGAACCCCACTGCGATCTGGCCGAACAGTTCACCTTCTACAATGTCAGCGGCCGCGAGGGTGCTGCCCGCAAGTTCAACCTCGATTTCTACTGCAAGGCTTTCGGGATCCCTTCTCCCAAGGCCATGGGCATTAGCGGCATGGATGTCAGCTCGTTACTCGCCGAAGGTCGCCACCGCGATATTGCCGAGTATTGCCTGCGCGACGTCGTCGCCACGGTCGATTTGCACAAAGTCTGGGAAGAACGGCTCAAAGGCATTAAGTGAGAAGCCCATTTACCCGAACCTCGACCGGCCCGATACGCTCCCGCGGGTTTTGACTTCAACGCTCTCCCCCATACCCTCCCCTGCATGCATATCGTCCGTGTTTCGGATGCCGACCATGACGCGCGCCTGAACCAGGCCGCCGCCGCCTCATCACTCTTTGACCCCGTCATTGAGGAACGCACGCGCACCATCATCGAGGCGGTCCGTACCCGCGGAGACGCGGCCCTGGTCGAATTCACCCAACGCTTCGATGGTGCCACCCTGACGCCGGAACAAATTTCGGTGACTCAGGCCGAACGGATGCAGGCCTCGCTCATGGCCGGGGCGGATTTGCGTGCTGCCGTGGCCGAATCGACCAAGAACATCGCCTCCTTCTCCAAGCGCTCCCGCCGCCGGGATTGGTCGGCCAAGAACTCCCACGGCGCTCAGGTGGGCGAAGTGTTCCAACCCTTCCAACGGGTCGGGGTGTATATTCCCGGCGGCACCGCGCCGCTCGTGTCCACGGCGCTAATGACCATCACTCTCGCTAAGGTGGCCGGGTGCCCAGAGATCGTGGTCTGCACCCCCTGTGGCAAGGATGGGACCCTCAATCCGGCACTCCTCTTCGCCGCCAATTTTGCTGGAGCGACCGAGATTTATCGAATCGGCGGCTCCCAGGCCATCGCAGCAATGGTGCATGGCACCGAGACGATCCGGCCGGTGCACAAAGTTTTTGGACCTGGTAACGCCTACGTGGTAGCGGCCAAGCGCCTGCTCTTTGGCCATGTGTCGGTCGATTTGCTGCCCGGTCCCAGTGAGACCCTAGTGCTGGCCGACGATTCAGCCGACCCCCGCTTCGTCGCGGCAGACCTTCTGGCTCAGGCGGAGCATGGTTCTGGCCACGAACGGGTCTGGATGGTCACCACCTCAGCCGCCCAGTTGAAGGCCGTGGAGAAGGAGATCTCGCGGCAGTTGCCCACTCTGAACCGCCGCGAATTTATTCAGAAAGTCTTGGATACCAACACCTGGCTCATCCAGGTCCGCGACCTCGATGCGGCCGTGGTGCTCATCAACCGACTGGCACCGGAGCACTGCGAAATTATGACTCGCAACCCCAAGGCGCTGGTTCCGCGAATCCATGCGGCCGGTGCCATTTTTCTCGGCCAGGGTTCTCCCACGGTTCTGGGCGATTATGTCGCCGGACCCAGCCATGTGCTGCCCACCGGCGGCGCTGGTCGCAGCTTCGCTGGCCTGACCGTCGACCAATTCCAACGCCGCACCAGTGTGGTGGAGTACTCCAAGCCCGCACTGCGCAAGGCGCTGAAGGGAGTCGCGACATTTGCTGGACTCGAGGGCCTCGATGGCCACGGTCGTTCGGCTGCCATCCGACTCGAGAACCAACCGAAAGGTCGTTGACCAGCCCTCAGAGCGGCGAACCCCTGGATGGACCCCTCTCTCAACACTCAAACACCGCACGCAGCTCATCCGGAAGGCAGTCCGGCTTGTTCCGGAGGCGTTATTGTGATTCTCTCTGAATTCATGAAATCGACGCACCTGCGACCTTGGCAGAGCCTGCTTCTGGGCCTGGCTCTCGTGGCGGCTGGCTGCGTGACTGAGCCCGTGACCGGGCGAAAGCAGTTCATGGTGACCGGGGCCGGCCAAGAGGTGGCCCTCGGCCTCAGCGCCTTCGAATCCCTCAAGAAAGAGACACCCATCAGCAAGAATGCCACCCAGAAGGCTTTGCTCGAAAAGGTGGGTCGACGGATTGCCGCCGTGGCCGACCTGCCCAATGCCCAATGGGAATTCGTTCTCTTCGACAGTCCAGAGGCCAATGCCTTCTGCCTGCCAGGCGGCAAAGTCGGCGTCTACACAGGCATTTTGGGAATCACCCAAGATGAGGCCGGTTTGGCCACGGTCATCGGACACGAGGTAGCCCACGCTGTGGCCCGTCACGGCGGAGAACGCATGAGCATGGCCAAAGGTATAGAGCTGGCAGGAATTCTCGGAGGCACGGCCATGTCTCAAAGCCAGTACGGCCCGTACTTCCATCAACTTTACGCGCC
>SXXZ01000116.1 GCA_005789375.1 Verrucomicrobiales bacterium
AATGCCGGGTGACATCGGTGGAGGTCACCGAGGGCAAGGTGAAGCTCATGCACCGGGGCACTCTGGTCACGGTGGGAGGCCAATTTCCGCGGCTGTCCAAGCGTGATGCCAAGGGACGCCTGCAAGAAATTCGACGCCTGCTCCTGTCGTTGGCCGGTGATTCACCCAAAGCATGAAGGTCCCAGCGATTCTCCCGCCGTTCGGATTCCTTTGCGGAATCATCGCTCTCCTTCTGCAAATGGGCCCGGCCTGGGCCCGAGAATTATGGGTGGTCGATCCGCAGGGCTTGAAGGGTCCGGAGAATGCCCTGTTGGCATCGATCCAGGGAGTCCTCAACCGCACGGGTGCGGTGGTGTGGGTGAAGGGCCCTGGCATGAATGCGCGCATCCTCGATGAGTTGCGCAGCGAGGGTTGGGTCTTGCGCGAGGTACGGGGTCCTTGGCCGCTCTTGCGGGAACATCGGGCGGCATTTTCAGGTTTGGTCATTGGTCAGGTGGGCACTGAATCACTCAATGGCGCGACCACGCTGGCGGGTTTGACCAATGCCGTGGTGGCCGACCCGTCGCTGGTCGAGCGCTTGGTGGCCGAGGGTTGGCCTGTTCTGGCCGACGCCCGCTCCCAGTCGATCGCCACTTTGTGGGCCCAGACCCGAGCTCGGGTGGCCCGCGGTGTGATGATTCATCAGGACTCATCGAAGGCGCTGCACCTGCGCGATTTGGCCATTAGTCTGGGCGCTTGGACGGTCTACGAAGAGCCGGCCGCCGAGCGGACCCTTCAGGTTCGGGCGCTCGGTCCGCACACCCGCGTCTATGGCTGGGGGCGCGATGAGTTGGAATTTGTTCGCGAGGTGAGTCAGGGAGGTGGAGCTGTTATCCCGGCCGACTGGTCACTGAACTTGTCGGCGCTCCGCCATCTTCCGGCGACAGGGCCGGTTCGCTCCCGGCTGCCGAAACCGCGGGCTCGTTCATCGGGCGAACGGGTGGTGGCCTTTGTGGTGAGCGACGGAGACAACTTGCAATGGGTGGGTGGGCGCTTCGTGGACGATCCGAGTTTTTGGGCCAGCCCGCTTCGGGGTCGATTCGCGGTGACTTGGGAGATGCCGCCGGAGGCATGGGTGATGGCCCCTCGGATTCTCGGGAAGATTCTCGGAACGGCCACACCCTTAGATGACTTCATCGCCGGGCCTAGTGGCTACGGCTACCAGTTCCCGGCTCACTTGCCGGATCGACCGGCTGCGGCCGCCGAGACGGCACGGGCTGCGGCCCGAGTGAATTGGCCGTTGGTCACGCTGCTCAATGCTGGCGGAGGTCAGGACTCATCTAAAGACTGGTTGGAGCAGCCAGAAATCCGTGGAGTCCTTTATAAGGATTATGCGCCCTACAACCGCGGGCGAGGTGCGGTGTACTGGCATCAAGGCAAGCCCAGTGTCTCGTACCGCTATTTGCTTTGGGAACAGAAAGACCGTTCGGGGGGGCTGCGGCCGGATTGGCTTCCGGCGGGTGTGGCCGAGGCCGTTGAAAGACAACCGTCTGGAGCGGAGGCCGGTTCCGAGGCCTATGCGTTGATCAATGTCCACGCGTGGTCCTTCCGTGATTCGGGGGGACCAATGGGGGCCATCGGCCGGACGATTGAAGCGCCGCCACCTCGGGTCCGAGTGGTCACCGCGACGGAGTTCTTCGAGTTGATAGCGGGGGAGGCTCCCCTTCGGAACGGCAAGAAAGGCGACTGACTCGGGAGGCCTTTGGTCTATAATGAATCCTATGCCGGAGGGTTTGGTGAAGTTCCTGCAACGCTGGTTGGTCACAACCATTGGCGTTTTGTTGGCCGATGTCTGGGTGGACGGGATTCGTCACCAGACCTTCGGAGCGTTGTTGGAGGCCTCGCTGTTGCTGGGCTTGCTCAATGCGTTTGTGCGCCCGCTGCTCATGGTGATTTCGCTCCCGCTGTTGATCTTCAGCCTCGGGCTGTTCGTGATGGTTATTAACGCGGTGCTCCTGAGCCTCGTCGGCGGCATGCTTCAACCCGGATTCGTCGTGGACGGATTTGGGTCCGCCTTCTGGGGTGGAGTAATTATCAGCTTGGTTTCGCTGGTGGTGAATGGATTCCTCGGAGGTCGAGCCAAGGTGCAGTTCCAGGGCAGTGTTCGCGGATCGACCGGACGCCGTCAGCCGAAGAAAAAAGATGAGGACGGCGGCGGCCCGCTCATCGATGTGTGACCCCATCCTGATCTGGATCCATGGCCTCGAAGTCTCGAACCCAATCTTCACGAGCGCATCCCCGCAGGGCTCTCGCGCCGAAGGTGCTGTTGTTGGCGCTGGTCGGGGTATTGGCCTGGGGGGTATGGCGGGTGCTGGGGCCAGAAGGGAGCGCCGCCTCTAAGCCCGGTTCCGGAATAGCCAACGAAGCCCCCAGGGTTCCCGTTGAGCCAGTTCCGACTCCGGCTGCAGCTCTTGCTCCGACCTCGGCTCAGCCAACACTGGCTCCCGCGGTTCCTACGGTGGTTCCGGTGCTTCCGGCTGCTCCGCCGGTTCCGGCTCCGGCTATCCCACTGTCCCCGTTGCTCGCGATTTCCAACGCTGCACCTGCACTGTTGGGGCTCACGTCGGCTCCGGTGATTCTTTCCACTCAGCTCCTCCGCGCGGCGGTGGCACTGCCCGAGTTGTCGATGACCAACAGCGGGGCCGCCTGGGTGCCTCGCGGGGCCACCAATTATCTGGAGGCTCAAATCGCACTGGCCGGATTGGGGATTTCCTCCGGCTCCATCGATGGCGTGGGAGGCGCGCAAACCGCGGCTGCATTGAAGGCGTTTCAATCGCAGCAAGGCTTGGAGCAGACCGGTTGGCTAGACCGCAACACCCGTAAGGCTCTCATGCTCAAGCGGGCTCCAGGGGCTCCCTACCGTGTCAGTGCCGAAGACTTGCTGCGTCTGGCCCCGTTGCCGGAAACCTGGGTGGGCAAATCTCAGGTACCCGGTTTAGAGCACGAGACTTTGTTGGAGCGTTTGGCTGAGAGGTTTCAAGCCCATCCGGGATTGCTGCGCCGTCTCAACCCCGCTGTGGACTGGGCTCAGCCGACCGAAGGTCTAGAATTGACCTTGCCCGCCATTGTACCGATCCCCGCCCGTCGTGCGGGTCTCATTCGAATTAACCTTGCCGGGCGGTTCCTGCGCGTATTCGACACCGGCGGCGAATTGATAGCGCATTTCCCCTGCAGTATTGCGCGCCGGGTCGAGAAACGTCCGGTGGGAGATCTTCAGGTGTTAGTGACCGTGCCCAACCCCGACTACACTTGGGATCCTGAAGTGTTTCCCGAGTCGCCAGAAGCGCTCACCGTAGGCCGAAAATTGCGCATTCCGCCTGGTCCCAATAACCCGGTGGGTGTCGCCTGGATCGGACTTAACCGTGCGGGCTATGGCATCCACGGGACCCCCAAGCCCGAAGACGTCGGTCGCACCGAGAGCCATGGGTGTTTCCGTTTGGCCAATTGGAATGCGGAGTTGCTGCGCCGGATGGCTTGGCCAGGTCTTACTGTGCGGGTGGAGGGCGAGGTTCCGATGACCACAGCGACCACGCTCACGGTGCCGGCAGCGGCAGCCACCAATGCGGTAAAAGCTTCACTGCCTTTGGGTGTGCCGGCCACTGCTGCTGCCGTTCCCGCGGTCACCAACACGGTGTCACCGCCTCCCTTCTGAGCCGTCGTTGAGTCAGGATCTGGTTAGAGAGTTTTCATTCACGGAGTTTTATGCGCCCGCTTCTGGAGGGTAGATCCGCTTCCCTAGAGGCAGCGTGGCCGGCGCAACCGCAGAAATTGTCCCCAGCGCGTGAGAGCCGAGGGCACCCATCTCGCTGGTAACTCAAGACATAGGCCGCAGCAATGGACTCAGTCGGGTGTTTTGCTGGGCCATATTCCGGAGGCAGGGGTCGATGAGGATGGCCAATTCGACCCGTTCCCGTGCGACCTCCGGGTGGCCGACCAAGGCCTCGTAACAGGCTAGATGGAAATTCCAAAGCCCGTTGTGCTGGATGGCCTTCGGGGCCGTGAGCAAGGCTTGTCGGGCTTCTTCATAGGTGCCGAGTTCGTAGAGGCAGCAGCCCCACCCGATGAAGTGCTCCACATCGGCGTCCCGACGTGCGCACAAAGCCTTGAAGGCCTTGGCCGCTTCGGCCCAATTCCCCGTCTGCTGGTGAATGACGGCGCGCAACTCGAGCACCTCCGGCTCCAGTTGGTCTCCGGAGGGGAGTTGATCTAATTCTTGCAAGGCCGACTGACTCATTCCGAGTTCGAAGTAACCTACTGCGGCCTCCGTTGTCCGACTGAGTTTAGAAAACGGCACACACCAGAATGTCACAATTCTTTTGAAACTCAAACGACCCCGACACCCAAAGATTTCCCCGACGAGCATTCTGGAGCATTCTGGTCCCACAGCAGGTCTCCATGCGTTGGTTTGATGCCCATAATCACTTGCAAGATCCCCGGTTGGGCAACGACCCGCTGGAATGGGTGTCTGCCGCCGCCTCTCGAGGCATTGCCGGCATGGTGGTCCATGGAACTTGCGAGGGCGACTGGCCGGAGGTTCGGCGGTTGGCGCATCTTTGCCCCTCGGTGATTCCTGCCTTCGGTTTGCATCCCTGGCGTGTCTCGGCCCGATCCCCCCGGTGGCGCGACGCACTGATCGAGTGTTTGGACTCGGCGCCCCACGCCGTATTGGGGGAGGTCGGATTAGACCGTTGGATCCTCGATCAATCGCTCGAACGGTGCGTCGAACTGGGAACCGGCCCGCGGGGTCCGGCCCCCCTGGAGTTTCAACTGGAGGTACTCGACCAGGAGCTCGTGCTGGCTTCGGAACGCGGCCTTCCGGTCACCGTGCATTGCTTGCAGGCTTGGGGCCCCTTGATGGACTGCCTTCGAGGGCGGCCGCGGCTTCCCCGGGGCTTCTTGCTGCACAGTTATGGAGGTTCGGTAGAATTGGTGCCCGAGTTGGTTCGATTGGGTGCCCACTTCAGCATCTCGGGCCACTCCCTTCATCCGCGGAAGGCCTGGCAAGCG
>SXXZ01000117.1 GCA_005789375.1 Verrucomicrobiales bacterium
CAACTTGTCGTTGTGCGCCATGGGATCGGCCAGCCAGAAACCCTTGCGCCAGGTGGCGGCCAGAATGCGCTGCATCCTATGAGGCATCGCGCGCGCCTCGTATCCACGGCGAACCTGCTCGGCTGGTCCGGCCCAGTGGGGGTCGCTGACAACGAGGAGTTTCATGGCACGGGCGGATTTCGCGCGGCCGCAGCCCACCCTTAGCGGACCATCCAGTCGACAATGGCCTTCTGGGTGTGGAGGCGGTTCTCGGCTTCCCGGAAAATGGTGTCGGCGTGGGCTTCGAGGGTTTCTTCGGTGATCTCCTTGCCGCGATACGCCGGCAGGCAGTGCATCACCAGCGCTCCGGGGTTGGCCCGGCGCACCAGGGCCTCGTTGATCTGGTATCCGGCGAGGTCCTTCAGGCGTTGAGCACCCTCGGCTTCCTTGCCCATGGATACCCAGACATCGGTATACAGCACATCGGCGCCGCTGGCCGCTGCGTCGAGGTCTTCGGTGCAGTGGATGGATCCACCCGCCCGGCGGAGGAGTTCTGCATCGGGTTGGTAGGCCTTAGGAGCGGCAATGCGCAGTTCGAAGCCCAGTCGCGCCGCGGCCCAAATCCAGCTGGCAGGCACGTTGCAAGCCCCGTCGCCCACGAAGGTGACGACCTTGCCTTGGATGGATTGGCCCCGTTGCTCTTCGAAGGTGAAGAGGTCGGTCAGAATTTGGCAGGGGTGTTCGGCATCGGTCAGCGCATTGACCGTGGGGATGCCCGAGAAGTGGGCGAAGTCTTCGACATCTTGTTGGGCGAAGGTGCGAATCACCGCGCCGTGGATCATGCGTCCGAGGACGCGGGCGGTGTCCTTAATGGGTTCGCCGCGACCGAGTTGGATGTCTCCGGCATTGAGGAAGAGCACTTCCGCGCCGAGTTCCCTCAAGCCCACTTCAAAGCTGACACGGGTCCGGGTGGAACTCTTGCTGAAGATGAGTGCCCAGGTTTGGCCGGCCAGCGGTCGGTCATGCTGACCCCGGCGGTTCTTGAACGCGGGAACACGGTTCAGGATATCCCGCATTTCAGTGCCGGACAGTGCCTCGAGGCTCAACAGGTGTTTCATCGTACGCGTCGATTCCGCGTCGCCCCGAAAGACCGGAACGAGCGGAAAGGCGATTGCCTACACCATCGTAGGGCATCCGGTCACGTAATAATCTGGAGACGGTGATTTTGGATTCCCAGGCGATGGTTACTCGACCTGAACCCGGTAGAAAGCCGCGCCGTCAGGTGGGAGCGGATCTTGAAACGACTGGGATCCGGAGGACCCTCCCAAACCGGTGGCGATGGGCGTAAAGGGCCCCTCTAAACGATCAGCCCGGAGGACCGAATAGCGGCGACCAGTCTGGCCTCGCCATTGAAATTCGGCTCCCAGTTGTCCATTGACGCCCACCGCGGCCGAGAATCCGAGCACTCTCAATGGCGAGGCTCCGTCTGCGGGGTTAAATCCCTGCTGGAGTTCGTCCCGGGTGGAGAGGCCGTCTCCGTCGGGATCGGAGTCTGCGCTATTGCCCAAGGTGGTGAAATACTCGAGTTCTTGGGCGTCGACGAGGCCGTTGCCGTCTTGGTCTTCGGTCGCAGGATTGAGGCGAATTACCTCGGCTTGTGAGCCGACGGCGTTGTGCAAATGCAATAACAGCGCCTGCACCACCGAGGTGCTGCGGGCCACGCGAAGGCGCACCCGTTGACCTTCCTGAAACCAGGGCGAACCGTTGAGTCCGGGGGCTTCGGTGGCAACCTGAGGAGCGGCGAGGTCGAAGGTGGCCCAGGCGGTGGTTTCGTTGGCACCCTCGGTGGCCGAGTTCACCCGATACCGGAAGGAGGTTTTGCGCCCGCCCAAGCCCAACGCGGAGGCGGGGATGGAATGGACGAGAACGCCGTTGTGAAAGAGTGCGGTGTCTCGAGATCGGGGATCTAGGACGTTGAGGGTGCCGCCTTCAATCCAGTTGGTGCCTCCGGTGATCAGGACTGCGGAGACGAGGAAGTCGTTCGAGAGCGAGTCATCGGTGATGTCGTTCCCGTTGAGGTTTCCGGCGCTGGTGTTGACCACGCGGGCATCCACCGAACCGTTGTTGTCCAGGTCGATCTCCACATCGAGAGAGGTAAAAACTCGTTGCGGGGTGATCCATTTCCCGGCGGTCGCCAGTCCGAAGAAAATCCGAGCCGAGGCGATGTCACCCCCGGGCTTGTCGGTGGCGGCCCCGTAGGCCAGCAGGTCGGCCGCCCCATTAGGGAAGGCCAGATTGCGCGACGGGCTGATGCCTCCCAACTGGAAGACCCCGACTAATCCTGGGGCTTGTTGTCCGTCGCGGACGGTGGGCAACGGCACGGTGGTCGTCCCTGATCCCGACGGAAGTCCGATGCGCAAGGCACCTGCATGGGCCGGGGCCAGCGGTCGGACGATGGCGTGCCAGGGCACATGGATGGGGACTAGCCCGCCATGAAACCAGAGTTGGCCGCTGGCCTCAGGCATCTTGGGGCGGAAGCGAGTTCCCTGGATGTCTGCGGTGGTCGGATCGTC
>SXXZ01000118.1 GCA_005789375.1 Verrucomicrobiales bacterium
GACGAAGCGGTTGTTGACGGGGCACTGCCCACCTTGCTGGTCCCTCATGGGACGGGCCCAGAACTCCACCGAAAGAGGCTTGTCGGCCCCGGGATTGTTGCCCGCGGTCCAAGGCAGGGTGGTCGTCGATTTGCCGTTGCGATTGTGATAAGCCACCGATCCGTCGTTGCCGCCGGCCGAGATGGCCCCCGGAGCGGGGTACCGCACTTCGGTTGTGTGGCTGCCGTGGCCGATGGCGCGGGTCTCGCCATAGTTCACCGCGATTTCGGGGCCCGGAGCCTCTTCGTCGAGATGCAGGTAAACGGCGGGTTTGTCGGCCTGGATCAGGCTGGAGTAGGAAACCGTCCGGTTGGCGTTGGTAGCGTTCTGATAGTGGCCGAGGATTTGCTCGGCGCTGAGCTTGGTCTGGTAAAAGGCGAATTCGTCCACGCCGCCGAAGTACGGGTTCAGGCTGGTCCCCGCGGTGTTGTTGTAGTTGCCGATGGCCAGGGCCGCATCGCCGAAGGTGGCGACGGCAGGATCATTGCCGCTGGTGTTGGCCACGTAGCCCGGTTGGGTGCCGTCGGTGCCGCCAGTCCAGGCCTTGGTGACAGCCTCTTTGCCGTCAATGTACATGGTGACGGTGGCGTCCACCACGCTCTTCGGATCATAGACCACCACGACGTGAGTCCACTTACCGAGCACGTAGGGCACACCGCTGAGAATATCGAGACCGGAGCTGCTGCCCGCGCCGCGGAACATACGGAAGTTCCAGCCGACGCCTTCGCCGCCGGCATAGTCGGCGTTGGGCTTGCGCTGGAAGAACACCCATCCCTGCCGGTCCACTCCTGAATACGCGTAACGATTGTTGATCGGGCATTGGCCGTTGGCGGTCTGGTCGCTGGTCGGATAGAACCACGCCTCGATGGTGAACGGTTTGTCGTTCTTGGGGTTCACTGCGGCGTTCCAGGGGATTTCAGTGCGGGAGGTGAAATCGAAGAAGGCGGCTCGGCCAGAGTCGCCCAGGATCGCACCGGGCAGGGTATGCACCCGGCCCAGGTTCTGGGATGCCGTGATCCCGGTCGCGAGGCCCGAGTTCAGGTTGTTGGTGCCGCGCACCGTGCTGTCGCCCAGGCGATAGTAGGCAGCGGGTCCGTCGGCGAGAATCGACTTCGCGTAGTCGGACGCCACTACCGCGGAGGGCAGGGCGGCGAGGCAAGCAGCAGCAATGCCCCAAATAGGAGTTCGGATGAGGTGTTTCATAAGGAACACCTTGGACTGTCCCAAACCTGGCTCCGATCCGGAAGCGTTTTGTCCCTCGGCATCGGATTGTTGCCCGATTGTTAAACAAGCGGGGTTGGGTTTTGAGCGAAAGGTTCACAGACGAGTGAATTTTTGGTCGCGATGTGGGTCTTCGTCTTCCTATGCTCGGGGATCCACCGAGCGCGCAGTCCGGGAGGGCCGATGGGTCGGTTCCTCCGGTGGCTGCATTCAGAACCCTATGAGATCCATACGACTGGCCTTGTTATTACTGGCCCTATCCCTGGCGGTCAGCGCCCAAACTCTGCTCCAACTCCAGCCCGGCGATCATGTAGCGATCGTCGGTGGTGGCATTGCGGATCGGATGCAGCACACCGGTTATTTTGAGACGCTGGTCCATGACCGTTTTCCCGACCACCGACTGGTTTTCCGCAATTTGGCGGCGGCCGGTGACGAGGTAGCCAATCGGCACCGTTCCGAGAATTTCGGTTCTCCAGACGATTGGCTGACCCGGGCGAAGGCCGATGTGATCGTCGCTTTTTTTGGCTACAACGAGTCCTTCAAAGGGGCCGAGGCGTTGCCGAAGTTCAAGGCCGACCTGGATGCCTGGATCAAGCACGTGCGGGGTGGCAATTATTCCGGCAAGGGAGCACCGCGGGTGGCGCTCGTGTCACCGGCGGCCAACGAGAGGCACGTGGATATCAATTTCCCGGATCGCTCCGTCAACAATGCCAATTTGCGCCTCTACTCGGCTGCCATCGCTGAGGTGGCTAAAGACAATGGCGTTGCCTTCACCGATCTCTTTGAACCGTCCTTGCAACTCATGACGGCCGCAGCGGCCAAGGGGCGTTCGCTGACGATCAATGGTTATCTTCTCAGCGAAGAAGGCGACAAGGCCCTGGCACCGGCGATCTTCAGCGGCCTGATCGGCGGCAAGGTGCCGACCGGCGACATGGAGAAGCTCCGCCGAGCGGTGAATGACAAAAATAGGCAGTGGCATCAGCGCTACCGCACGGTCGATGGCTACAATGTGTATGGTGGTCGTTCGACGCTGGCCTATCAGCCAGGCAAGGGCGGTTTTGTCGGAGATCGCAATGCTCCCGCTCCTTACGTCTCCAATTACAAGGTCATGCAGGAAGAAATGTCCCAGCGCGATGTGCTGACGGCCAATCGCGATTTGCGGATCTGGGCGGTGGCGCGCGATGGCGACCTCAAGGTGGATGACTCGAACCTGCCGGCCGTGACGGCGGTGGAGTCCAACAAACCCGGTGCCAACGCCGACAAGAGCCAAGTCTATATCGATGGTCAGGAAGCCATTGGCCAGATGACGGTCCACTCCGGCATGCAGGTGAATCTGTTTGCCGACGAGAAACGCTTCCCCAACATGGTGAACCCGGTCCAGATGGCTTGGGATACCCGGGGTCGTCTCTGGGTCGCCGTGTGGCCCAACTACCCGGAGCGCACACCGACCAGCAAGGTGGGGGATAAGTTGCTCATCTACGAGGACACCAACGGCGACGGCAAGGCCGACAAGGAAACGGTGTTCATGGATGACCTGAACTGCCCCACTGGCTTTCAGTTCTATAAGGACGGAATCTTGCTCATGCAGGCCCCGGATCTCTGGTGGATTCGCGA
>SXXZ01000119.1 GCA_005789375.1 Verrucomicrobiales bacterium
AGTGGTGCGCACGGCAGGACTTGAACCTGCACACCTTACGGCTCTACCACCTCAAGGTAGCGCGTCTGCCAATTTCGCCACGTGCGCATTATGTCGTTCGATTCCCAAACTCATTTCGAGACCCATTACGATTTCGAAACTAGCTTAGACTTCCTTCAGCTCATTCGCCAGAAGTCTCCTTCCGGCAGTGAACAAATGGTCGGGGCGGTGAGATTCGAACTCACGACCTCTTGTACCCGAAACAAGCGCGCTACCAGGCTACGCTACGCCCCGAACCAAACGAGGAGCGGAAAATGCGGAAATGCCGGCCGGGTTACAATGGATTTCTCCTGAAAAGTGAAATCGCCATTTTATTGCCGCCTCGAATCCATGCCTTGGGGAGCGGCAAAGACACCATTTTGAACCCCTTGGCCGCGGACAATTACGGGAGCTCCCAACTACCGGCGGCCAATTTTGCAAGCACACCCACCTTCAACTTCTTGGCGCTTGGATTGACCCAGAAGGATCATCAGGTTACTCTAAACCCTTTAAATGAAACTGAACTTTTCCGCGGGTCGTGCCCTCCGGCGCGGCTTTACGCTCATCGAACTACTAGTGGTCATCGCGATCATCGCGATTCTCGCCGGGATGCTCTTGCCGGCTTTGGCCAAGTCCAAGTCTAAGGCCACCGGCATCCTCTGCATGAACAACCTCCAGCAACTCATGCTCGGATGGCGCCTGTACGCCGATGACAATTCAGACGCAACGGTGTCGGCCCAGGGCGGTGGTGATCGCCGTCCGAACTGGATCGAAGGCAACATCGACTATTCGGCCGACAGCGCCAACCAGCGCTACCTGACCAACAGCCCGCTCTTCAAGTATGTGGGCGGAGCCCAGGCGGTCTTCAAGTGCCCGGCCGACCGTCAGATGGTCCGCGTGGGCCAACTCAAGGTGCCGCGCATCCGCAGCAACTCCATGAGCCAAGTCTGGGGCAACGGCGACTGGCTCGATTACGACTACAACCAGGGCCAGACGAAGTGGCGCAAGTACAACAAACTGGGAACGGTGGTCCAACCCTCACAAACCTGGGTGCTGATCGACGAGCATCCGGACAGCATTAATGACGCCGCCTTCGCCAACATCATGACCGATGCGCGCAAGGCAGGGCGCTCCAAGGTCGTGGACCAACCGGCCAACTACCACAACGGCGCGGCGGGTTTCTCATTCTCCGATGGACATGCCGAAATTCGTCGCTGGCTCGGAGCCAAGATTGGTCAGGCCAAGGTCAACTTCAATGCAACGGGCAACTACATCGCACTCGGCGGAGTGATCCCAGCCAAAGACGCCAAGTCGCTTCTGGACGTGGGATGGATGGCTGACAACACCACGGTGTCCACTCAGTAATCCTCTAAGAGTTCAGTAAGAACCCCAAGAAACGCCGCCGTTCTGGCGGCGTTTCTGCTTTTGATGAACCTCCGCATCACTGCTTCGCTAGTCCTGATCGGCACCTGCGCGCTCTGGGCTTTCAGCTTTCCCTTGCTCAAGTCCATCGAGCAACTGGGTCAACGCAATGCGCCGGGCAACACGAGCCTCTTCCTCTCCACCTTGCTGGTCGCCTGCCGCTTTAGCTGTGCCGCGGGGTTGTTCGTCATTGGCAATGCAATCCGCTGCCGGTGGCGACGACGGTGCAACAGTGCGAGCCCTCTTTCCATCCGACCTACGGCGTTGGAGTGGAAGCAAGGTTTGGGCATCGGGATCTTTGGCTCGATAGGGCTCATTCTCCAGATGGACGGGTTGGCCTACACGGAGGGTTCCGTGTCGGCATTTTTGACGCAGGGCTATGCGGTGTTAATCCCGATCTGGGTCACTCTCACGGCTCGCCGCCTGCCCGGTTGGACGATCGTGGGGGCCTGCCTGCTAGTGGGGTTGGGCGCGGCCGTTCTTGCGGGAGTCCGCTGGGACCACTTCCACCTCGGGAGAGGAGAGTTGGAGACGCTGGCCGGATCTGTCCTGTTCGCGGGCCAGATCCTGTGGTTGGAACGGCCGCAGTTCGCGGGCAACGACTCCGTTCGTTCTACGACCGTCATGTTCGGCGCCATGGCGCTCACGGCTTGGCCTCTGGCCTTCGCCTTGGCTCAGCACCCCCACGATATCGTGAAGGCGGTCAGCTCCAGTGAAATCGCCTCCCTCTTCGCCCTACTGCTCTTCGGTTGCACTTTGGTCACCTTCCCTCTGGCCAATCACTGGCAACCCAAGGTGACAGCCACCCAAGCGGGCCTGCTCTACTGCACAGAACCGGTCTTCACCAGTGTGGTCTGCCTGTTCGTGCCGGGTTGGATTTCCAAAACTACCGGCCTGAATTACCCCGATGAGACCGTTCACCTGCGCCTAATTCTCGGCGGTTCGTGCATCCTGGCCGCCAATATTTGGATTCTCCTCCAACCATCGCCCAAGACCCTTGATTCTTAGCCGGAACGATCCGATTAAAATCGTCCCAGCTTAGGCCTCGAACCCATCCGCGTACCGACGCAGTGATTGCTCTCACTCCTCGACGCGGTTACTTCCAGCTCATGCGGGTGAAGACGGGAAAGTGATCGCTCGGCTGACGCCCTCCCGGGGTCAAGTCCACCACCTCGGACCATGGAATCTCAGCCTCACCCCGAGACAGGATCCAGTCGATACGAGCACTGTTGAAGGTCGGCTTTCCAAAGCCATTGAAGGAATTGAGCGTTTCATTCTTACGCTGAGCCGCAGCGAACCAGGTGTCCGTGAATCCGATGTCCCGGGTCAGCGCTTCATAGACCGTGTTCCGCGTGGCCACGGCGTTGAAATCTCCCATCAGGATCACCCGCTCGTTTGCAGGAATCTTCGCCAATCGGCTCCGAATCAAGGCTGCCCCCTTTTCACGGGCGGGCTGAAGCGCATGGTCCAAATGCGTGTTCCAAAGATGAAACTCCTTCCCTGTTTGACGGTCGCGGAAGTGAATTGAAGTGACCATGCGGCGGTTGGTGTTGCCCCAGGTGGACGAACCAATGACCTCCGGAGTGTCGCTCAACCAGAAATGGTCATAAGCCAACGGTTCAAAGCGCGCCCGCCGGTAGAAGATGGCCATAAACTCTCCGCGACTACCTCCATCGCGACCGGTGCCGATCCAGTCGTGTTCAGGGAGGTCCGAGGCCAGGTCGCGCAATTGATGATACACCCCCTCCTGCGTTCCCATCAGGTCTGGGGCGTACTGCTTTAGGAGCGTCTGCATGGCCGGACGGCGATCGGGCCACGCCTCCGGTCCCTTGGGGGTCGCGTAGCGAAGATTGTAGGTCATCAATCGCAACTCATCGCCACCTTTGGCTTCGGCTCGAGCGCTCAAAGCCGGAGCTGCTGCGATAAGGGGGAGGGCCGAAAGGAACCGACGGCGGGATTTCATCAACCCAGAAACAACGCCCTAGGCCAAACCTCAAGCAAAAGAGCCCACCGTAAACACACTCCCTTCGAATCCAAGGGGTGCTCGATGGCTCCAGGGGTCAACGGGGCTTTTCGAGTTGGCTCTGGCGGATTCGCTGGGCGCGTTGCCCCCAGGTCGCTGCGGCGGCGGGCAATTCATGGGCGACATGCTCGTAGAGACCGGCTGCTTCACCGGTTCGACCGAGGCGCTCGAGAATCTCTCCTGTAGCACGGGCTGCCTCCGTCAAGAGGTCGGCGGAAAGTTTTTCGCCGGGTAACAAAACCTTGCCCAGCGCGACATCCAAACCCGCCCGGATGGCCCGCTCCAGGAACTCCCCAGATTCAGTGCCACTGCGCAGCTCAGACATCTTGCGATTCACTGCGGCATAGCCCAACCACGCGCGACAACGGGTTTCAATTCCGGCTTCAGGAAGCTTG
>SXXZ01000120.1 GCA_005789375.1 Verrucomicrobiales bacterium
GCCTCGACGACGCGCTCCTGAAGAACCTCTGGAGCCAACCGTTCCCAAACAGCATCCAATCGCTTCAAGGAAGCCTCGACTGCTTCCGGCGTCTCTTCAGGCCCCAGGAATCCCCCGCCCATGGCATCGGAGGCCCTCGGGATTCGCGGAGCGCCAAAGCCACCGCGATCCAAAGGCCCATGCCAAGCCGCCAAGGCGGCACCCAGGGCAGCCCCGGCGTCTCCCGCAGCGGGTTGGATCCAAAGTTTCTGGAAAGGTCCCTCCCGCAGGATCCGACCATTGGCCACGCAATTCAGGGCCACCCCACCGGCCAGACACAAGTGGGCGGATCCGGTCTGTTCGTGGGCGCGGCGGACCAATCCCAATAGGGCCCGCTCGGTCACCGCTTGTATGGATCGAGCCAGATCGAGATGGCGTTTTTCCAGAGGCTCATCCGGACGACGGGGCGGCCCACCGAAGCGGTCATGAAACCGCGCATTCGTCAGGTGGTCCTCGGCCAGTGGATCCAAGTACTCCAAATTGAGCCGGAAGGAACCGTCCTCATGCAGGGAAACTACTTCTTCCAAAAGAGTGTCCACCCAGTGCGGCTCCCCATAGGGCGCCAAGCCCATGAGCTTGTACTCCCCAGAGTTAACCCGGAATCCGCAGTAGGCGGTGAAGGCCGAATACAAGAGCCCCAGAGAATGGGGGAAACGGATCTCCTCCAAAGGCTTAATCTTAGCCCCGGATCCGCGAGCAATGGTGGTCGTGGCCCACTCCCCAACCCCGTCAACAGTCAAGATAGCCGCCTCGGCAAAGGGGGACGGGAAGAACGCGCTGGCCGCATGCGCCTCGTGGTGGGTGGTGAACAAGATGGGGCAATCGACTCGCAATTTTGGTAGCGCAGATCGGATGCGGCCTCGGAGGTCTAGTCGGCCACCCAGCCAATCAGGGATGGCTCGAGCAAACGCGCGCCCTCCCCGAGGAGCCCAGCCCAAAAACACCTCCAAGGTTCGACTGAACTTCAGGATGGGTTTCTCGTAAAAAGCCACCGCCGCAAGGTCCCCAGCCGTGATGCCCGCCTGATCGAGGCAAGACTGGATGGCCCGCTCGGGAAATCGGGCATCGTTTTTGCGCCGGGAAAGACGTTCCTCCTGAACCGCCGCCAAGATCCGACCGTCGCCTAAAAGCGCAGCAGCCGAATCGTGGTAGAGGCCGGAGATACCCAGAACATAGTGCATGATCGGCCTTGGTTCGGCGGCTCAGAGGAACGGATACAGGAAGGGCGCTACCGCCGAACTAGAAGAAAAGACCACCACCGCCCCGAGCAGCAGCAAGATCAGAATCAGGGGCGCGAGCCACCATTTCTTCTCCCGAATCAGGAATCGGGCGAAATCTCGAAGGAGGGACCCCATTAGCGTTTGCGGTTGGCGTTGGATTGCGGTGCGGCGGAAAGCATGGTCCGGGCCCGTTCTAAATAGGTTCGAGCCGAGGCGTTATCCGGTTGGGCCCGCAACGCGGCCTCGAACTCCACGATCGCATCGGCGAAACGAGTTTGACGTGCCAAGGCCACGCCCAGATCGATCCGCACCGAGACATTTTGCAAATCTACCTGCACCGCACGACGCAGCACGGCCTCCGCCTGGGCTGGACGATCGGCGCGCCCCAGTTCTCCGGCGAGGCGCTGGAGAACCCCCAAATTAGAGGGCTCACGGCGGGCCGCCTCCTCGAAGGCCGCAACGGCACCGGCGTACTCCTTGCGAGCCGAAAGCAATTCCCCCAAGCGAACGCACGGCAGCGTAGACTGAGGATGTTCGGTCATGGCGCGCGACAGCAGAGGCACGGACTCCCCACGACGCCCCATCGCCTCCAGGGTCAGCGCCTTGTTAATCAGAGCTTCGAGATTTAGAGGATCCCTTCTTAGGCTTTGGTCGAAAACGGTAATGGATTCTTGGAAGCGACCCGACTGGCCGTACAACTGCCCCAACGCTAAGGCTGCCTCAACAAAATCAGGTCGCAGTGCCAACGCCCGCGATTGGGACTCGAGAGCAGCGCTGCGATCTCCGGTCTGAGCCTGGGCTTCGCCCAAAAAGTGCCAGGCCACCACGTGGTCCGGAGCACCTGCGACCACCCGCTTCCAAGCCTCGATGGCGTTGGTCCAGCGCCGACCTTGACGCAGGAGTCGGGCGGACTGCTCGGCCAATTGCCAGTCTGTCGGGTACTGAGTCCCTACGGACTCTAAAGCCTGGATGGAACCACCCAACCCGGCCTTACGAGCTCCGGCATTGGCCTCGGCCAACCGGTCATCCAAAAATCGATCCCGGGCCTCCTTGTTACTCTGGAACGAAAACGGCGGCTTCTGACACAGCGCCCGAATTTGGGTCCACAGCCGGACTTCGGCGTGCGGATTCCAGCCGAGGCGAGTCCGGCACGCCGCCTCGGTCGCCCAGAGAGGCGAGGACACCGTCCCTTCGGGCAAGCGCGCCACCAAGGCCTTGGCAAACAAGCGGGCAAGGCGGTCATTGCCCTCGGGCCTCAAGTGGACGTGCTCAAAGAACAAGTCTGCGCCCGGCGGGCGCTGTGGATCCTCTCCCTTGAGTTCCAAGGCGGCATCCACCAATAGCACCCGGGGCGAGGCAGCGGCAGCGGCCACTTCGCGGGTGATGGCTACAATTCGGGAATCGGCACGGAATCGGAGGGTGTCCAAATCACGAGCCGCTTCGAGGTCGATGGTTCCGCGGACCGCATCGCCGGCATTAAGGCGGGCCAGACCCAGCTGAAACCGGCTCTCGGCATGACTGGGTGCCAAGGCCACGGCTTGGGTCCAGCTTTCCACGGCACCCGTCCAGTCGCCGGCCGCGTCTTGAGCCCGCCCCCGCTCGGAGAGGTCTTTCCATTGAGAAAGGACCTGGGGTGACCCCTCCAGTGGCAGCGAACCGAACGGCGGACAATCCGACAAGTTCACCGCCATCGTCCCCAAGAGCACCTGGGCGCCGGACTCGACCCCGAAGCGCACCAAATCGGTGAGGTTACGCCGGTAAGATTCGCGCACGACTTCCAACCGAGGGTCCTCCGCGGCCAGATGGTTCTTGGAAAAGGTTTCGAGACCGGCCCATCGCGGTGCCAGCGAAAGCCCCTCACCCTGCCCTTCTTGAATCCGAAAGATCCACTGGCCGATGGCGGTGCTGCGCAGCAGTAATCCGGCGCGCACGACCGCGAGGGACGGGGCTTTTCCGAGAGGGTTGCTCGCCGGACCAAAAGGGCCGTGAACCTCATTGTTGCCCGGA
>SXXZ01000121.1 GCA_005789375.1 Verrucomicrobiales bacterium
ATGAGAGTGTCCGTCAGCGCCCTTCGTGGCGAATCACCCCCAGCGGTTGGGCCACCCGATATGGCTCGGTCGATGGGCTCGTCGCGGCTGAAGACAATGGCGTGGTCACGGTGGCCGCGGGCGATGAATTGACCCTGTCTTTCGCCGCGGACGCCCTGCCGAAGATTCCGTCCGGGCACCAGCGGCGCTTCTTCCTCTGGACCGTCGGCTGGAACAAGGACGCCGATTACCATGTCGCCGCCGGAGACCGCATTGAGCCCCTGCCGTGGCATGGCATGGACGACGCGCGTCATGGCCGGGAGGCCCGCCCGTCCTTCCCCAGCGATGCCCTGCACCAGCGGTTCAACACCCGTTGGGTGGGCCCGTTGAACTACGACCGCGTGGAAGCCAAGCGGGTGGAAAATAAAACACGCCGATGACCCTTGTTAGGGCTCGGCCTGTTGAAAACTAATCAGCGTCGAAACTCAGGCACTCACGGTCCTGAGAGCAATGGCGTTGATCGTGTTGTTGATCCTGTCGCCGAGTAATTTCAGGACTCGACCGCGCTCAGCTCTACCGGTTCGACCCGCACACCTTGCTTCTTGAGCCATTGCACCCCGGCGGTGATCTCCGAGGCAGCCCCTTCGATTTCCAAGCAAACAATACCGACCACATCGGTCACGCTCGCCTGACGGATGCTCGTCACCAGCTTGAACTGATGCCCCAGTTTCCAGATCACTGGCGCCTTGATGCGCTGAGGCGGATAGGTCAGCCAGAAACGAGAGGCGGTCTTGTCAGAGTCCAAACTCTTTCGCAGCGGCTTGACCGCCTTGGAAGCTTTCGGAGCACCTTTTGGAGCACCCTTGGGAGGCGTTGTAGCCTTGGCGGGCTTGGAAATTTTGGTGGGCATGGTGCCGTTGGAGAGGTTCGGAAAGCTTGAAAAGATCAACCCCCAGCTATGGCCGGAATGATGCTAATCTCGTCGCCGTCCTTGATGACGGTGGCCTGATTGTCCAGGAAGCGGATGTCTTCCTCGTTCAGGTAAATGTTCACAAAGCGTCGAACCTCACCCTTTTCATCCATGAGGCGCTCGGCGATGCCGGGAAATTGGTTCTGCAACTCGGCGATCGCTCCAGCGATGGTGCCGGAGCTCACCTGAACAACTTCAACGTCGTGGGTGAGTTTGCGCAGCGGTGTGGGAATGCGGACGTGTACGGCCATAAGATCAGTTCCTAAAGTTCCAGAGAATCTCGGAATCTCGCCCGAAGGCAAGAGCGCTATCATCGACCTCAGCTTTGCCCTCAGCTTTGCCCCTAGATCTACCCTCGGCCGTCGTCGAAGACCAGAAGGCGGATTTTTTCAGGCAGCGATTGCGGCCGCAAGCTTCGGAGCACCGTAGGGCAACTCGTCGGGAACCGAAGTGAAGCGGGAAAACACCTCGAACATCCGCGTGAAGTCCTTGTTCACATCCCCCGACAGACAGTCCGTAAGGTCATTGGTCAGTTCCGGAAATTGGTCGGTGATGGTCTTGAAACTGACGTTCGGATCGTAGAAGGCATACACCAACTTGCGCATGTTCTCGATACTCTGCCGGGTGACCTGACCATATTCGGCAAAACGCTCCGGAGAGACGTCTCCGGCTTGCAACGCAGCATGAATGGCGTCTGCGGCGGCAACCCCGGTCTTTAGGGCAATCATCATGCCACTGGAGAACACCGGATCCAAGAAACCAACGGCATCGCCCACCAGCACCAATCCGCGGTCGGCACAGTATTCGGAGCGGAAGGTGTACTCGGCCGTGAGCCAGTACTGATCACAAACTCGCCCCGTGGACAGGTGGTCTTGGATCCATTTGTTTTGACCGATTTCTCGCTGAAAAATGGCCTCAGGGTCTTTGAGTCCTTCACGGGTCAGGTACTTGCCGTCGGCCACCACGCCCACGCTCACCCGGTTGTTGTGCTGAGGGATGTACCAGAACCAGCCCTTGTCTGGGATGAAAGCCACAGTGGTGCCTCCCTCGTCGATGCCGGTATCCCGCTTGGCACCCTCGTAGTAGGTCCATACGGCCACCTTGTTCAGCTTGGGATCACCGCGCCTCCACGCGTTGCGGGTGGCAGCGATGGCCTCGCGCCCCGTTGCGTCCACAGTGACCGGGGCGTGAACCTCCACCTCACCGTGCTCGCGGGACTTCACCCGGACACCCGAGTAGGTGCCCACGCCGTCTTGCAGCAGTTCGGTGACCTCCGACTCTTCCCAAACCGTCACGCCGTGCTCTCGAGCATTGTCGAGCATCAGCTGGTCGAACTCGCTGCGCAGGACCTGCCACGACTGCGCCACCGTTTCGCGGTCATACCGATTGAAGAAATAGAACGGTTGCGAAGCGCGGCCCGAAGGGGCAACAAACTGCACGGAATACTTCTTCATGAAGCTCGACTGGCGAAGCTTAGGGATCATCCCGATCCGCTCCAACGGCGGATAGGTAAAAGGGATCATCGACTCGCCAATGTGATACCGGGGAAACTTCTCCCGTTCGACCAGCAAGACTTTCCGACCGTGCATGGCCAGTGCCGTGGCTGTAGAGCAACCGGCGGGACCCGCTCCAATGATCACCGAATCGTAGTTTTCGACCGTTTTCATACGCAGACGTACTATTCTCTGGAACAACAGGTACCCCAGTCCTTGGGACATGCAAGCGGCGGATTGCCGAAAGCCGACCCTCCGAGAGTGGGGCTGTCCGGTAAATGGCTGCGCCGCCGTAAAACACGGCGGCGCAGCGCTCGAAAAGATCCTAAGAGCCTGTTATTTCTTGGGCGCGTCGGCCTTCTTCTTTTGCTCGGCGGCTTCCCTCTGGAGGCGCTCGGCATCGGTAGACTTAATCACCTCGATCTGGGCGCCCTTTTTCAACTCATCGGCACTCGGAACCTTGATGATGTCGCTGGTAACGCTGCTGGGCAGCGGCGGCGCGACTTGCGGCTTCACAGTCAACAAGTCCACCTCAAAGATCAGCGCGGAATGGGGCGGGATCTTCGGCGGAGAACCGTTCTGTCCGTAGGCCAGTTCCGAAGGAATCACGAACTGGTACTTCGAGCCCACCGTCATGAGTTGCAACCCTTCGGTCCATCCCTTGATCACCCGGCTCAGACCAAAGCTAGCTGGCTGTCCGCGAGTGTAGGAACTGTCGAACTCGGTCCCATCGACCAGCGTTCCGCGGTAATGCACCTCGACGACATCGTCGCCCTTGGCCTTAGCGCCCTCAGCCGCCTTGAGCACCTTGTACTGCAAACCACTGGCCGTAACCTTGACGCCTTCCTTGGCCTTGTTGGCCGTCAGGAATGCCTCACCCACCACCTTGGCCTTCTCACCGTCTTCCTTGCGCTTTTCCTCTGATTTTTTGCGAATCTCGGTGCTGTAGTTCCGCAAGATAACATTGGCCTCACCATCGGTGATTACCGTCGGCTTGCCTCGGAGCGCCTCTGAGAACGCCTTGATGACAATCTCGGTATCGTGCTCGTAGTTGCCGCGCGACAACTGGCGCTTGATGTCTCCAGCCAAGAGCACACCCATGGCGTAGCTGTGCTTCTCGAGATCGGTCTTAAACTTGCCGGCCCCGGGATCGGCAGCCGGTGCGTTGGTAGAAGCGCCTGAAGCGGGGGCTGAAGGCACCTTGACGGCGTTGTTCTGCCCCAGCACTGAACCGGCCAGAACGCCGGACAATAGGAAGATAGAAAGTGTTTTCATTGTCAGCCTGCATACTCCACCCCGTGCTCAACGGCGTACTTCGGGGCAGTCGTGGCCCGAGGAATTACCAACCCCTTCTCGGAAAGTCGAGCCTAGGCCGCAGCGGTGGGGCTTCATGGAGGTGATACCCGAGCGAATGAAAAGCGGGGCGAGAGGATTGAGGCTCGAAAGCCCTTTTCACAATCCCCTCCGGCGATGGAATTCATTCACACCCAACGGTCCCTCCAGCGGCAGCGGGACCGCGCCGGAGCGAGCATTGAAGGCAAACACCCACCCACCCCTCGCGCGCGGCGCGAAAACCCCATCCTTCCGCGCCTTCCTGCGAGCTCCAGACGCCGGGTCAGGAGACCCGGCCTACAGGGGGCTCACCGGTGAAGCGGTGCCTTGCAGGCAAGGCGCGGTCCCGCGGAGCCAGCCCCGGGAATGCAGCACAGACATTCATCGACCACAAGATGGCTCGAACCGGAGCCTAGGACGGTTTGCCTTGGCCACAGCATCGACGAAGCTCAGCGTTGCCACTGATGACAGACCTCAGGCCCATCCAAAACGGTCCGGGAATAGCAAGGGTGAGTCATTATCATCCTGGTCTAACGACTTGGCTTCGTTGGCCCACGCTACTGTGCCTGTTGGCTGGCTGGCTGCCGATTTTGTCGGCACCCGTCGAGGTTGTTCCAGGCAAGGACCGCACCTTCCGGGCTGGAGTCACCTACCTAGTCGCGGGACCGGTCCGCTTGGAAGGCTCTGTGCGCTTTGAGGCCGGCTGCGTGCTGAAGTTCCAGCCAGGGCGTGCAGCGGGGTTGGAGTTGGGGAAAGACGCCCGGGTTTCCTGGCAAGCCACACCCGAGGCACCCATCGTATTCACAGCCTCCGACGACGATTCGGTGGGAGAACTCGTGCCGGGCTCGACAGGCAAACCTTTCTCAGGCCCCTACGCGGACGTCGCCTTGTCGGTCCATGGCGCACACCTCGAGTCAGGGCAGTCCCGCTGGAATGATTTCCGCATCTCCCACGCCCGGGTGGCCCTGCGTTGGACCGGAACGACCGCCGCGCTGTGGCATTTCCAGGTGCAGCATTGCCAGGTCGGTATCGAATCCATCGCCAGCACCCTGTCGCTGCGCAACGGCCTCTTCCATCGGGTCAAGGCACCCTTCAGCGACCTCAGATCGAGCCGGGTCAATGGCCAGCAACTCACCATCGCCCGTGCCGAGGTCCTCAACCGCAAACCGGTGGACTCCACGCTCGAATTGCTGCGCTGCGTGATTGGGGAAGTGACCGATGTTC
>SXXZ01000122.1 GCA_005789375.1 Verrucomicrobiales bacterium
GGTGAATTTGGCGGAAAGTGCGCCGGACCGTGGGTTGCTGGACGTGCATGGGTACTTTGGATTTGGTTACCGGGAAGACTATTCGGAGCTGCAAAAATCTTTTTTCGAGGCGCGGCGGACGGTGATCTCGGAATCGATTGAGACGGGAGATTCGGTCGATGAAGCCAGTGGTCTGGCGACGCATTCTTGCGCGTCAGGAGTGTTGGCGGAGTCGCTGCAGCCGAGCAGCCAGATCCGGGATTGTCATTGCAGGGTGCACCCCGCCGACCAGGAGACTGAATATCAGTTCTTGAACGGTCTGGGCGAGGTGATCACCACCTATCGGGGAGCCCCAGGTTCGCGAAAACAATTCCAGCTACCCCCCGGGACGGATGCCACGACCTGGGCCGCTCGCTGGATCCCGCCGGGGCGATTCTCCATGGGCAGCCCGATCCACGAGCCGGGCCGCGAGCTGGATGAGGTGCTTCATAGTGTCACCTTGCCTGACGGGTTTTTCTTTTCAGAAACTCCGTGCACCCAAAGTCAGTGGTCTTTGCTTATGCCTCATAATCCGAGCAAGTTTCGGGGTGCTGACCTGCCGGTGGAGCAGGTCAGTTGGGAGGACGCTCGGGAGTTCGCGCGCGAGTTGACGGAGTTTCACCATAAGATGGGGCATATTTCTGCTGGTTGGCGCTGGGACCTGCCCACGGAGGCTCAATGGGAATACGCCTGTCGCGTGCGCAAATCCGGAGAGTTCTACGGACCGATCGATTCGGTGGCCTGGTATCAACTCAATTCCCAGAAGCGGACCCATCCCGTGGGCACTCGACAGCCCAACGCCTGGGGGCTTCAGGACATGCACGGCAATGTGAGTAAGTGGTGCCTCGACTGGTACCGCCAGTACCCCTTCGAAGCGGTGACTCATCCGGTGGGGCCCGCCTTCGGCACGTTCCGGGTCTATCGGGGCGGCGGTTGGAGCGATGGTGCTCCTTGCTGCCGATCGGCCTATCGGGGTCGCAGTGTCCCGGATTTCCGAAGCAGCAATATTGGTTTCAGTCTTGTTCTGTCGGGGCCCCTTAGCGGGGTGGCGGCGGCGACCACTCATTGAGTTGGCGTTGGTTGGTACCGGCGCCCTTGGTGGTCATCGGGTCATCGGGGTTCTTCGATTCGTCAGAATGAATCGCCTCGAGCCGTTCTAGCACCTCCCCGATAAAATAAAGCGAGCCGGTGACGGCGACGAAGGGTTCGCGGGCCACAGCCCTGAGTGCCTCCTCCACGCTGGCGCAGCTGCGGACGGCTCTTCCGCAATGGGCCTCTTGAAGCGCCTGGCGGAGTTCTTCGGGCTGGACTGTGCGCGGGCTCGAGACCGGGGCGACGACCAATCGAGAGGCGGCCGGAGCCAAATGGGTGGCCATTTCTTGCCACGCCTTGTCGCGCAGCATGCCCACCACCATCACGGGGTGACGCTGGGGGAAGTGGTCGCTCAGAGCTCGGCGGAAAGCGGCCACGCCGTCGGCATTGTGCGCCCCATCGAGCAGCCAGGTTTGTTCGCCGCGTTGTAAGACTTGCATGCGACCCGCCCAACGGGTGTTCGCCAGGCCCTGGGTCATGTGTTCATCCGAAACCGAAAGAAAGCCCCTGAGCAGGCGGACGGTGACCACAGCGAGGGTGGCATTCACGCGCTGATGGGGGCCGAGCAGGGACACTGGCCAGGTCATCCGACCGACGGCCGCCGCGTCCACCACCACGCAATGGGCGTCGAGTTCCCGGGCCCGGTATTGAATCACCGCCAGAGCGTCCGCCCGATCCACCGAGGTCAGGATGGGGGTGCCCGGCTTGATGATACCGGCTTTCTCGGCGGCGATCTCACCCACGGTGCCGCCCAGCACCTGCATGTGGTCCAATCCGATGGAAGTGATGACCGAGGCCAGCGGAGTGACAATATTGGTCGCATCGAGCCGCCCGCCCAGTCCGGTTTCCCAGAGGACTAAGTCGACGGACGCTTCAGCAAAGGCCATGAGTGCCACGACCGTGGTGAACTCGAAGAAGGTGGGAGTTAGGTCGTCGGGCATCCGCTGCCGCAGCTCCGAGACCAGGCGGGCGAGCGTTTCGTCGGGCAACGGGTTTCGGCTCACCTGGATGCGTTCACCGAAGCGGACGAGGTGAGGCGAGGTGTAGAGGCCGGTGCGGAACCCAGCCGCCCGGTACATGCTTTCGAGGAAGGCGCAGGTTGAGCCCTTGCCGTTGGTTCCGGCCACGTGGATGAACCGGAGACGCTCTTGCGGATTGCCCACCGCCGCCGCCAGCCGACGGGTCGAATCGAGCCCGGGTTGGAACCCGAACTGGCTCAACTGGTGCAGGTAGGCGAGGGCCTCGGCCGGGGTCACTGGAAATAGCCCTTACAGGTCGATCCAGGATCCGGTGGCGGCCGAATGCAGAGCCGCGTCCATGACCGCCTGGGTTTGGGCGCCATCATGAAAGGTGAGCGAGCAGGGGCGCTGCTCGCGGATGGCGTGGATAAATTCAACCGCCTGATCGTAGCGGAAGGACACCAGCGGATCGCCCACCCCGGGATCGCGGGGGGAACCGGGCCAGACCCAGAATTCGCGAGGTACGGAGAGGGGAGCCATTCCGGGTCCGCCGAGCTTGCCGAACTGCAGCTCATTCCACTTGCCGGTGGTGAACTCAAAACTGGCCTCGCTGCCGTTGATTTCTACGTAGTCGAGGCTGCGCCAGCTCTCGTTGCGGCCGCTGGCCAGCTTCGAGCTTTCCAGCACACCGGTCGCGCCATTGTGGAAGTCGGCCAAGATGCCCACCCAGTCGTCGGTGTCGTTGGGCTTGCCGTCGCGAATCGGGGTCAGGTTCTTGACGTGGGCCACCATGCGCTTCATGGGGCCGATGAGGTGATGGGCAAAATTGATGCGGTGGCTGAGCATGTCACCCAACTCTCCGGTGCCGGCCAGTTTCTTGACCATGCGCCAACCCAGGTTGCGGGTGCCCCAGTCTTGCAGTCGGCAGGAGCGATAATGGCGAGGTTCGCCCAGATCCCCTTGGTCGATGAGGTGGCGCAGGTAGCGCATGGCCGGAACGAAGCGGTAAGTGAAGGCCGTCATGTGGCGCAGGCCCGCCGCATCGGCAGCCCGGGCCATGGTGCGAGCATCCTCGGCCGCCATGGCGATGGGCTTCTCGCAGAGGATGTGCTTGCCGGCCGCGATGGCCGCCATGGCGATGGGGAAGTGCAGGAAGTTGGGTGTGGCGATGATGATCGCGTGGACGTCGTCCCGGGCCAGTAATTGGTGGTAGTCGCTGGTGGTGACCGTGCAACCGGTGGCCGTGCTGGCCCGTTGCA
>SXXZ01000123.1 GCA_005789375.1 Verrucomicrobiales bacterium
CGAATCAGCCAGACGGTCTTCGACACGGCAGGCCGACGCTTCCATCCCTACCGAATCCTCACCCACCTGCTATTGCCGGCCCTGGCCAAGGTCCACGCCAAGGCCGACCGGAGCCTCACCACCAGTCGCTTGGCCATCACCGTGGCCGGGTTGGAACGCCACCGCCTCGCGACGGGCCGCTATCCCAAGGCCCTCGGTGACCTCGTGCCGCGATGGGTGCCGGCCGTGCCGCTCGACCCCATGGACGGCCAACCGCTGCGCTACCGCCTCAACGCCGACGGAACATTCACCCTGTACAGCGTCGGCCCGAATCACGACGACGACCACGGCGTCTTCGAGTCCCAGCAAAGCCAAGACCTCGACTGGGTCTGGCCCCCCAATCATCCGACCGAGGAGCGCCGGTTGTTCTGAGGCCGAGCCTCACTTCAGCACCTGGATGGTCAACGGGTACTGCCAGACCTCACCGTTGTTCGCTTTGATGGCCGCGATGATCGGGAAGACGACCCCAAGCACCCCAAGGACAATCAGAAGCGGGCCGCCGATGATCACAAACGTCAGGATGACGCCGGCCACCGCGTAGATGAGCGCGGAGATCATCCAATTGGCCGCGTTTTTGCCATGCACATCGAGTCCGGGTAATTCGGCCTTCTTCAATTGCCAGATCAGGATCGGAACGACCACCCCGGCAATCGGCACCACCAAACCCGCAAGGACAGACAAATGGAGGAAGAGAGCCCACTGTCGGGTTTGCTGTTCCAAGTCTGGCGCGGAGACCGCGCCGGCTGGGGGAATCGATGCCAAGGGAGGCTCTGCTGCCTGCCCGTTCAGCAACCTCTCCTTGGCCTTGGCGAACTCTTCGTCATTGATCGTTCCTGATTGCCGAAGTTGCTGCAGTTTCTGCAATTCATCCGCAATGGACATAAGTTGATTTCCTTAATTCGTCTCCCAGCCCTCCCGACTCCTTCGCAAAAACACCGCTGGGCCAGGATTCCAGGGGTGGTTGAGTCGGCAGACGGAGAGCGATAGGCATGGTTTTAACGAAACCGGGCACGCGTTGCCATCCGAGAATCCAGCCAGGCCGCCCCTTCATGAGCCATGCCTGAGGATTTCGGAGACGAAATTGGCCAGAAGCAGGGCCAACAAGACGATGGCGCAAGCCTGCCAAAGCCGTTTGCCCGCGGGCTTCGGCTGGAAGTCCCACACGTCCGGCGTCAGTCCCGAATCGAAAGGCATGGAATCCAAGATCTCTTGAGCCCGTTGGCGCAGAGAACTGGGCACCAGAACCGTCCACCAAGTGCCCGGCATGACGGATGGAAACGCCGGCATGGCCACCTGAATGCCACCGGAGGATTCCTCTCGGCACTGGTACGGGATGCCTGCTTCTTCCAACTCACCGCACACCCAGTCGAAGCTGAGCATCTGCCCCGTGCGTAGGATGGGAGTAAATTCGGTTCTATCGGTATTCATGGCGTCTCCTAGCTACCTTGAGGACATCAATGTTCACAAAATTTAATCTAATTCTTACTATTTTTTAAATAAATATGCATTTACTCACATTTGGCAATTGTTTTAATCAACTCTGTGACTGGGCCATTGCGACCTAAGAGTCCCACCCCACCCCGTCCCCAGGGTACTTTGGAGGCCCATGGCCCCACCTGACGGACAATGCGATCGAACAACGCTCATCCATACCTTATCTTATCCCTGTCCAACGTTTAGAACATTGCTTCGGCGGCCCTTGGGGATCGCACTACGCGGCTGTCACGGCTGGCCCATCTCTTCTGGAAGCTCTTAGTTCTTCGCTGACAGACCGCTCGAAGATCGATCCCTATCCGGGCAACGGTCTCCGAACTGAACCGGCCTCGCAGTGTCCGGAAACCAGAACCGCCTGCTGGTGGAATCACCGGAGCGCTTTCCCAACGACACCGGGGGCCGATCGCAGGCCATGATCCTCAAACAACGATCCCGCCTCAGGAACCGAGGCCCACACCCCACCCACCCCTATGAACCTCCTGCAACGCTTTCGCCTCCTCCCCTTGGAACACCGACGGTTCGGCTTCTGGAGGAGTCTCTGCCTCAGCCTCGCAACCGGGTTGCTGCTCAACGTGGCCTGGGGCTTCTCGGGCCTAGGGAATTCCCTCTCCAAAGGAGTGCATGTCGGGCTGGAATACGCGCTCTTTCTGCCCGCATGGCTGGTGCCGCTGCTCTGGAATCGCCGGGCCGTGTCTTTGGGAGCCCCTGGCTTCTGGTCGGTCTGGGCACCTCGGTGGCGTCCTCTGGCCCTGGGCGCCGTGGTCGTGGCGGCACTGATCTCGCTGGGTCTGGCCCTCGAGGGCCGACGGGCAGAACAGGCCTGGCGGGAGGTCGAGGATCACCTCCGGCAGCGCGGGGAGCCACTCTCCTACCAGGAACTGATGGGGCCGCCGATCCCGGCCGAACAGAACTTTGCCGCGCACCCCTTCCTGTCCGGAATCCATGGCTACACCCAAAGCCGGGATACCCAAGGACACCCCGTGTCGCGTTGGACGGGACAACCGCGGGTCACCGAGATAGAGGCCTCGCTGGCCTTTCCTTACGAAACCGCGGAAGCCGCGGGCAGACCGTTGCGTCGAACAGGTCGGGATCTTGAAGCCCTGGCCCGCTTGCTGCGGTCGAGGCCCGCTCTGACGCCGGGCACCATCCGCAACGCGCGTGCAGACGCGGCGGGCTCCCACGATAAACTCTCGCACCTCCCGGTGCCTCCGGCCGACATGCCCGCCCCGCAGGCGGTGCTCTTCGCGTTGGAGGGGTTGCGGGATGCCCTAGAGCAGATCGCCGAGGCGGCCCGCCGTCCCCACTGTCGGCACGAACTCAACTCCGCCGACTTCCGCGACACTTCGCTGGCTCGCGTCGCTCCGTACAAACCCATGGCCGACCGATTCCGCCTTCGGGCTGTGGCCCGTTTGGCCGTGGGCGACCCGAAGGGCGCGGCCGAGGACATCGAGACGATCCTGCGACTGGGGGAGCACCTGGATAAAGATTCGGCACTGATGAGTCATCTTATGCGCATCGTCCTGCAGGGCTTCGCCTACAACGCCTTCTGGGAGGGAACATCGCAGCATCTCTGGTCCGACGCCCAGTTGGCCACGTTCCAGCAACGTTTCGCGACATCGACGCTGCGGGCGGGTCTGGTGGGGGCGTTGCAGGGAGAGCGTCTTTTTGGCCAATCCTGCATGGAGCGGGAGCGGCAGGGGCGGCTGGATCTGGCGACCTTGGGTACAACCGAGGTTGGAAAGGGCTCCAGCGGAGGACGGATGCCCGACGCCTGGCTGCTACAGAACCAGGTCTACCACGCACGCATGCTGGACCGGGTGGTGGATGTGCTGCAGCGCTCCGATCTGAACCGATGCATCGCCGCCAAGGGTTCGATCTGGGAAACCGAGCAGATCGACCGGACGGTCTTTGTCACGGAGGGCAGGCGCCTGCATCCCTATCGGATCCTCATCGACCCGATGTTACCGGCCTTGGCCCGAATGCACACAAAGACCGACCAGTGCCTCTCGATCAGCCATTTGGCAGCCACGGTGGCGGTTCTGGAGCGCCATCGCCTCGCGACCGGCGGGTATCCGAAAACCCTTGGCGACCTGGTGCCCCGATTCCTGCAGGCGGTGCCGCTCGACCCCATGGACAACCAACCGCTGCGCTACCGACTCAACACCGATGGAACGTTCACCCTGTACAGCGTCGGCCCGAACCACACCGACGACGGCGGCGTCATGTCGAAGAGCAAGGATACAGAACACCCCGACTGGGTCTGGCCGCCAAACCACCCCACCGATGAGCGCCGGTTGTTCTAAGCGGACCGATTTAGTTGGGAGGAAAGGGATGGCGTTGCGAATTCTTTCGTAAGGCGACGGGAGAGCGAGGCGCGGGCCGATGGAAGACCAATGGTTGAGACCCGGATCGAGCGAATAACGAAGCTCTTGCGAAAGAAGGCGCAGCCAGCATGACCGATCCAATGGAATCGTTCCGGCTCAGGCGGACTCAGGGTCTCCGTGCCCTGCATCAGGCTCTGCGCACCGACAACGGGCTACGTGGTACCAGAAAACGATCGCCGAGGAACACCACGGTGGCCCCCACCGAATACGCCACTAGGTCCATCGGGTTGAAGGTCGAACCCAACAGCAAATGGCCGAAGCGGTTGCGTCGGATGCCGTCCAGCCAGGGCGCGTGGTATAATTGCAGGAACTCGACCCCGAAGGACTGGCCCAGAGCCATCAGGCCCAATTTCCAGGGCGCCATGGCGGGAAATACCAACTTCCATCCCAGGTAGACAGCCACCGTCCAGAGAGCGTCCCCGGGATACTTTCCGAGGGCGTTTGGAAACAAACCGTCGTACGTCCTTGAGGCCAACCCCAGCCCGATCACGACCCCCAGGGCCACCATTACCGGCAACCGCTGTTGCATGGACACTCCCAAGTCGTTCCTTTCGTTCGCTGCGGCAGCCGGTGGCTTGAGCATCAACGCTGCGGCGTTTTGGACTTCATCTGGGTCACCTTGTAGATCTGCCCCTTCTTGTCGTACGTCGTCCATTCGCCAGTGGGTTCGCCCTTCTCAAAATGGCCTGATCGCATCTTGGTTCCGTCCA
>SXXZ01000124.1 GCA_005789375.1 Verrucomicrobiales bacterium
CTGCCGCTTTCCAAACGGATCACCTCGATGTCCAACCACCCGAGCTCCGTTCCGATGCCTGTCCCGAAGGCTTTGCTCACGGCCTCCTTGGCGGCGAACCGAGCCGCGACATGAGTGGAAGGATCGGTGTGACTGAAGCAATAATCGTATTCGGCCGGACACAGGATTCGACGGGCAAACCGCTCACCCAGACGTTCGAGCGAATCCCGGATGCGCCCGACCTCCACCAAATCGATTCCCACGCCCAGAATCATGGCGCCGAAAGAGTTTGGGGCTTGCCCCCGTAGCCCTCCATGACCTGAAGAATTTCCTGCACAGCCTTCTCTAGGCCGACAAAGAGGGCCCGACTGATGATGGAGTGGCCAATGTTCAACTCCTCAAGATGCGGAACCACATGCAAGAGCGGTAGGTTTTCCCGATTGAGTCCGTGCCCGGCATTAATCCGCAGACCCACTTGATAGCCCTGCTCGGCAGCGGCAACCAAGCGCTCCAACTCGCGGTTCCGCTCGGCTTTTTGATGAAACACCTCGGCGTAGGCTCCAGTATGCAATTCGATGAATTGCGCACCCACACGGGCGGATGCCTCGATTTGGGCCAGATCCGGATCCACGAAAAGACTGACCTCGATGCCGGATTCTTTCATCCGACGGATGGTCTCCCTCAGTGCGGCTTCATGCCCCAGAACATCCAGCCCACCTTCCGTGGAGATCTCTTCCCGCTTCTCCGGCACCAGACAAACGATGTCGGGCCGGACCGCCAGAGCGATCTCCACGATCTCCGGAGCATTGGCCATTTCGAAATTGAGGCGGGTGCGGATGGCCTTCCTCAAAGCGACGATGTCTCGGTCGATGATGTGTCGGCGATCCTCCCGCAGATGGGCTGTAATCCCATGGGCACCGGCTTGCTCGCACAAAAGCGCTGCGGCGATGGGATCGGGCTCTCCCCGTTCCATGCCGCGGTACCGGGCCTGACGGAGGGTGGCGACGTGATCGATATTGACGCCGAGTTTCAGCATGTGGGGTCAGGGTTTAGCAACAGGCTTGGGAGCAGGAGGAGTCTTCGCGGACGGTGTCTGGGGGAGCCCCATCGGGGGCGGAGGAGCCAGACGGGCAGCCTTGGGCTTGCGTGGCGTGGCCGGATCCAGCCATCGCCCCAAGACAACCCACTCCATGGCGCTCAAACCCGCCGGAGCCTTGCGACTCCAAGTGAACACCCCGGGGCCCGACTGCCGGACCTGGGTTACGGTGTTGTCCACTTTGGCCAGGGTGTCGGTCAGCCAGAGGTTAGCCAGACCATCCCCAGGAGCCGGATTAAGGCCTAACGAAAGATCACGGTTCTGAAGGTTGATCCACCAGTGGACGAAGTTCTCGGAAGTAATCTCCCAGTCATACGCCACCAAACCCGGTTGCTGGAGCTGTTGGAGCAATTCCTTAGGCACGGGTTGAACCGAACGCTGCCGCGGAACCATGCTAAAACCCAGAAAGCCAGGCTTCTGATTCTCCGTTCCGCTGAGCATCGGTACGACAAACGGGGCACTGCTGAGTGCGAGGATTTGCTTCTCGGCATCGTACATCACCAGGCCATCCAGCTTGCCCGGTTCAGCATTGGTCGAATAACGGCGGCTCAATTCCGCATTAGCCGCCTTTAGCACCGAAGCCGAGTCCTTCACATGGACCACGGCATAACTCTGGAAGGGCGACTCGGCTTGGGCCCAGAGGTACATCTGGCCGATTTCCTGACCCTGAAGGTAGCCCTCCAGACCGAGCAGGCTCAACACCTGGGGGGTGACACCGCGGATAGCAGTCAGCGAGACTAACGGATCATAAATCAAATTGGTCGGGTACTGCCAATCACGCAGAGATAATTCAGCCAGACCCGGCTTGCTCAAAGTTCCGGACCACGCGACGGCCCCATTGGTGGCTACCGCGGTGGCCTGAATTCCTGGCCATGCACCCGGTGCCTTCTGAAACTCCAACAACCGGGCCGGAGGATTGGAGGCCGAGAGCACGCGGGACCGGAAACTCTTGGCCCTTGGCGAATCCGACGGACTCACGGCAAAGAGCCAACCCTTCTCGGCGCTGACCCAAGCCCCGGACGCCTTAGAGCCCAGGGGTTTCACCAAGGCCGGATAACGGTCATTCCAAATGGGGGCCCGCTCGGCGGTGATCCGAACAGCCAAGAAAACTTCCTTAGATCCATCACCTTGACGCCACACCTCACCGGCGGACTCATGGGCCAACAAGTCTGCCATCAGGGGTTGCGCTTGCGTCACCACGGCGTCGGTGGTGGTGGTTTCCGAGAGCCATTCTAGCGCCGCACGAGTGGCCTTTGAACGCAGCCGATCGGTCAACGCCGGAGCATTGCTGTGAGAGAAGAAAGCCCGCAATGCCAGGGCTCCGGTCTGGGTGCGCAACCCATCGGCTCCAACGAAATGCCATTGGGTAGCCAATTCGGGTGCTTGCTCCTTGCATCCGGAAAGGAGCGCCAGCAGCGCAACGGCCAGCAGCACAGAAATCGAGCGGCGATTCATAGTCAGGACCGCTTGGTTGCCAGAGAACCCACCCCGAAGCAATGCGCCTTTGCGATCTCGGTCTCTCCAGCGCACCTTTGCCACCGAAATGGGCGATGAATGGTACTGGCTGGATTCCTCAACGGGAGACGCTCCCGCCAACATGGCCTGGGACGAAGCACTGCTGGAAGCCGCAGCGGAACTCCGTCGTCCGGTGCTCCGCAGCTATGCCTGGACATCCCCATCAGCCACCTTCGGCTACTTCCAACGGCATGCAAACATCGCCGCTTGGACCCCACTGCGACCGCTCATCCGACGGCCCACTGGAGGCGGACTGGTTTCTCACGAGGCAGACTGGACTTATGCGATCGTCGTCCCCCCACAGCACCCCTGGTATTCGCTCTCAGCGGTCGAAAGCTACCGTCGCGCGCATTCCTGGCTCCAACGGGCCTTTGCCCACTGTGGCCTCAAGACCGAGTTAGCACCGTGTTGTGATCCGGCCGGCCCCGGACAGTGCTTCCTCGGTGCGGAGCGGGAAGACCTGCTGTTCCAGGGCCGCAAGATCGCCGGGGCCGCCCAGCGCAGAAATAAACAGGGACTGCTCATCCAGGGCAGCATCCAACCAACTCCACCCGATGTCTTACGAACCCGCTGGGAAGAGGCGATGCTTCGGAGCGCTGAGGAAGATTGGGAAGTTCGCTGGCATCACTGGCCCGCCCCTTCCGACACACTGATGCGACGAATCGAGGAACTCCGGTCGCGCTATGCCTCAAGCGATTACAACGAACGCCGTTAAGCCTTGGTGGTGCGACGCCTCGGAAAGTTCAAGCATCGGCCCGACGGCTTAGACGGAATTGAGTGGGTGTCAGGCCCGTGGCCGCCCGGAATGCGCGAGTGAAGGCACTGTGGTCATAAAACCCACAGGCATGGGCGATTTCAGCCACGGGCTTTTGACTCTCCTCCAGCCATCGGGAGGCCGCCGCCAGTCGGGTGTGAGAAATTAACTGGCTCGGGGTAGTTCTGAAGAGCCTTTTGATGAGGCGGGCAAAGCGGACCGGCGGGATGCCCGATCGCTCCGCGAGCGAGGTCGGGCTCAACTCCTCGTCGTAGTGGGCCTCGAGATGATCGAGTGCTGAGGCAAGTCCGGCCGGAATCCGGCCGGCCCCGGCAGGCACCTGAAGGTCCCGGGAGATGCCCACCAGCCCGATGATTTGCCCGAGGTCGTCCCGGATGGCGAACTTAGTGGTGAAGCACCAACCCGCCTTTCGCCGAGGGTACCAGTGCAGTTCCAGTTTCTCGATGATGGGCCGCCCTGTTCGCAGAACCGCCTCGTCTTGCCGGGCAAATCGAGTCGCCAAATCGATCGGGTAGACTTCGCGCACCGTCTTGCCCACCAGGTCCTCGGTGCGTTGAAAACCCACCCGCTCGGCGAGGGATTGGTTGACCGCGGTGTAGCGACCGGCGGTGTCCTTCACGAAGAATGCGGTGTCAGGCACATGCTCGAAAATCTCGGCGTACAGACTCACGGGAAGATGAGTCACTGTAGGCACCCTCTCGGCCACGCCTGTGCGGACTTTGACGGACATAACCGGAGGGTGCTGCAAGACCTAATTCAGGGCGATGTCAGAGTGAGGCAAATGATCCGTCTCCAGACCATTAAGTCGCCGGGGTTCCGATGGCGTTGTCGCCCTCAAGGATCCGGCTGGACCATGCTCTTACTCACCTGCCTGACCGCGTTCGCCCAAGGCTCTCGAGAGGATTACCAACGGGCCATGAGCCTAGCCCAGCGCACTGAAAACACGGTGTTCCGCGCCTCGATCCAACCCCAATGGATCGCCGGTGGTGGCGGCCAATTCTGGTATCGGGTGGTGAGCGGCCCTGATCGGCGGGATTTCATCTTCGTGGACCCGGACCGTGGCATTCGGGAACCGCTCTTCGACGCCGCGACGCTGGCGACCCATCTTACCACAGCGCTGGGTAATCCGGTGCTGCCCGAATCCTTGAAACTAGATTCCCTGACCGTAGAACTCGAGGGCAAGCGCCGGGCTCTCCATTTCCGGCAGGGAGGAAAGCGCTGGAAAACTATGGTTCCAGAACTGGTACTGGAGCTGGACCCAAAGCCCGAAGACCTGCTGCAGATGGCTTCGGCACAGCGGATCCCAAAGCGGTCCCGCAACACGGGTGAGGAGACGGAGATCCTTCTGGTGAATCGGACGACCGAGGATGTCGAACTGTACTGGCTAGACGATCAGGGAACTCGCAGGCCGTACGGTCGCCTGCGCCCGGGAGCCGAACGCCGTCAGCACACCTTTTCCGGGCATGTCTGGCTCGGGACCGACCGGAACGGCAGTGTTTTGGGAATATTCACCGCACAGGAAAGCGAAGGGCGAGCGGAGTTCGTCACCCCACCCGACGGGGCCCAGTCACCCGCCACATCGGCAGAGCCGACCCCAGGACCCCAGTCCAGTCCGCAGGATTCACCCGACGGAAAATGGACGGTCGAACTGAGCGAGAACAACTTGTTCCTGCGACCCAAAGCCGGCGGAGAGGCCGTGCGCCTGAGCCGGGACGGCACCACTGAGGACGCCTATCACTCCGACGTGCAGTGGTCTCCAGATTCTACTCACTTGGTGGCACGACGGGTTCGAGGAGTCTCCTCACGCACCGTCTCCTGGATCGAAGCGGCTCCGAAGGATCAACTGCAACCCAAGGTGCATTCACACACCTATCCCAAGCCGGGAGATCCCCTGCCCCACCCCCGTCTTCGGGTCTTTGCTGTGGACGGATTTCGACAATATGACGTGGACGAGAAGCACTATCCAAACCCCTTCACCGAGAGCGGGGCACTGGATGTTCAATGGGCTCCGGACGGTCAGGAATTCTACGTCAACTACAACCAACGAGGCCATCAGGTGTACCGGATTCTGGCCGTCAACCGCACCGGAAAGGTCCGCACTGTGGTCGAGGAGGCCCCAAAAACCATGGTGGATTGGACCGCCAAGACTTGGCGTCACTGGCTGCACCTGCGCGGCGAACTCTTGTGGATGTCCGAACGCAGCGGTTGGTGCCACCTGTGGCGCATCGACATCGCCACCGGCACCGTCAAGAACCCGATCACGCAGGGCGACTGGGTGGTGCGCTCGGTCGAACACGTCGATGAAAAACGCCAGCAAGTCTGGTTCTTCGCCGGCGGAATCCGACCGGGGCAAGACCCCTACTACTTGCACCTCGCGCGAGTAAATATGGACGGCACCGGGCTCGTAGTGCTGACCGAGGGTGACGGCACCCACAAGGTTCAGTTCTCGCCCGACCGACGCTGGTTCCTCGACACCTGGTCCCGGGTGGACCAACCGCCCATCACCGAACTGCGCAGCGCGACCGACGGCCGCAAGGTGCTGGAACTCGAGCGGGCCGACATCACCCGACTCTTGGCCTCCGGATGGTCGATCCCAGAACGGTTCACCGCCAAAGGTCGCGACGGATCCATCGACATCCATGGCATCGTTATCCGCCCGTCGCACCTGGATCCGAAGGTTGGCTACCCGGTGATCGAAGAGATTTACGCCGGGCCCCAGGGCGCATTCGTGCCTAAGGAATTCGGCCGATGGACCCGGCAACACGCCCTAGCCGAACTGGGCTTCGTGGTGGTCCAAATCGACGGCATGGGCACTAGCCAGCGCTCCAAGGCCTTTCATGATGTCGCCTGGAAGAACCTCGCGGACGCGGGGTTTCCCGACCGGAAACTCTGGATTCGGGCAGCGGCCCAATCGCGGCCCTGGATCGACCTCGGCCGCATTGGTCTCTATGGCGGAAGCGCCGGTGGACAGAACGCCCTCCGCGGCCTGCTGGACCACGGGGACTTCTACCAGGTGGCCGTCGCCGACTGCGGGTGCCACGACAACCGGATGGACAAAATCTGGTGGAATGAGCAGTGGCTCGGCTGGCCCGTCGGCGAGGCCTACCGCCGCAGTTCCAATGTCGAGGACGCCCACAAGCTGACGGGCAAACTCCTCCTCATCGTGGGCGAGGTGGACACCAACGTGGATCCGGCCAGCACCCTGCAAGTCAGTGCCGCGCTGGTGCGCGCGGACAAGGACTTCGAGTTGCTCGTCATGCCCTCAACCAACCACGGTGCCGCCGAGACCCCGTACGCCAGCCGACGCCGCATGGATTTCTTCGTGCGGCACTTGCTGGGTCGGGAGCCTCGCTGGCACTGACCTTGTGAACAACCCGGACTCCGTTCAGGCCAGCAGTGCCTGAATGGGGTGGGATTCTTCGACACCGGTCAGTCGCTGATCGAGTCCCTGACTCTTGAAGGAGAACCGGCGGTGGTCCACGCCCATGCATTTCAGGATGGTGGCGTTCAGGTCGTTGATGTGCACCGGGTTCTCCGCAACGTTGTAGCTGAAGTCATCCGTCTCGCCGTAAGAGATACCGCCCTTGATTCCGCCGCCCGCCATCCACATGCAGAAATTGCGCGGATGGTGGTCGCGACCGTAGTCGGTGCGAGTGAGGCGGCCTTGGGAATACACGGTCCGACCGAACTCACCGCCCCAGATGACCAAGGTATCCTCGAGCAAACCCCGGGCCTTGAGATCATGGATGAGCGCCGCGGAGGCTTGATCGATGTCCTTGCACTGGGCGCGGATCTCAGTCGGCAAATTGCCATGCTGGTCCCAACCCCGGTGCAAGATCTGAACACACCGCACACCCCGCTCGACCAATCGGCGGGCCAACAGCGCACTGGCCGCAAAGGTCCCCGGCTTCTTCACCTCGTCACCATACAAGTCGGTGGTGGCCTTGGACTCGCTGGAAAAATCCACCAGGTCCGGAACGCTGCTCTGCATGCGGAAGGCCATCTCGTACTGGGCAATGCGCGTCAGCGTCTCCGGATCACCCCAGCGTTCATGGGTCTTGGCATTGAGGCGATTGAGAGCGTCGAGCACCACACGCCGGTCCTCCCGGCTGACTCCTGGCGGGTTGTCGATGTACAGCACGGGGTCACCGATGGACCGCAAGGCCACGCCCGTGTAGCGGGTCGGCAAATATCCACTGCTCCACATGCGGGTGAAGAGGGCCTGGGCATCGGCCTTGGAAGACCAGTTCGGAGTTAGCACCACGAAGGCGGGCAACTCATTGTTCTCGCTGCCCAGACCGTAGGCCAACCAAGAGCCCAGACTCGCCTTGCCCGGAACTTCGCTGCCGGTCATCACGAAAGTGCAGGCCGGATCGTGATTAATAGCGTTGGTCTGAACCGACTTGAGCACCGCAATTTCGTCCACCACCCGAGCCGTGTGCGGGAGCAACTCGCTTATCCAGCGTCCGCTCTGGCCGGCTTGATTGAACTTGAACATGGTCGGCGCCACCGGAAAACGGGTCTGCCCCGAGGTCATGGTGGTGATGCGCTGACCGTTGCGCACTGAGTCCGGAAGGTCCTTGTCGAAATACTCCTGCAGTTTCGGTTTGTGGTCCCACAAGTCGAGCTGGGACGGGGCCCCATTCATGTGCAGGTAAATGAGGCGCTTGGCCTTGGGCGCGAAGTGTGGAAATCCCGGCAACGGTGGATGAATCCGCGCAACCGCAGAATCCGCAGCCCCCAGCAACTTGCCGGCTCCGAGCGTGGCGAGTGCCAGTCCGCCAAGGCGGATGCCTGCATTGCCAAAAAACTGACGTCGGGTCTGATTCAGTTGAAATTCGAGCAGAGGATTCATAGTCAGTTGCGGGTCACGGTTTCGTCGAGGTTGAGCAGCA
>SXXZ01000012.1 GCA_005789375.1 Verrucomicrobiales bacterium
GGAAATCGACCGCGCCGACATCACCGCGATGACCCCATCGACCGTCTCCCTCATGCCCGCCGGCCTCGACGAACAAATCACCCGCCAAGAACTGGCCGACCTCATCGAGTTCCTCAAGAACACCCGCTGGGGGCGGTGAATTCGGGGAGGCCCGAACTACCCCTCGACCTCACGGGTTCAACGGCTTCAACAGATTCAAAGGATTCCACACCCGCGAAAAGCCGAAGCCTCGGAAATGCTTTTCGTTGGCGGTGGCAAAGTCCGTCACGTTGTAGTGCCGAAGGGTCAGAGCCAGGCGGATGTCATAGATGCGGCGAACCGAGTCGCTCGTGCGGGCATGCTGCCACACCGCGTCCATCAGACCCGGTCCCGGGAAGTCGAGGACCGTCCAGTGGGGATTGCGCCGCAGGTTGTCGATCTTCCGGACGGCCTCGGAGGCGTTGAGCGGTCGGGCACAGACGACCGGATTGCGGAGCAGCGTATACACCTCCATCAGCACAAGTTCACACAGGGCGAACTCGCGGACCTCAACCATGGATTCCAGCCAGGCTCTGGCCAGCCCATGGCTTGGATGGGAGGCCTCCAGCGCCGGAAACAGAACATTGGTATCGCAGGCGATCATCAGAGGCGCGGGGTTCGGTAAATTAGGTCAATCACCCGCAAGGTCCTGAGAATCGGTCCCCAGGTTGGCGTCCAAACGCCAGTCGTCCGTGGCGAAGGGATCCTTGAGGAGCCGGGTGTTGGCCGGCGGTTCCAAGCACCACCCTGCCGCATCCGGCGAATCGGTCACGGGCCGGGTGGCCAAAAGCAACTCGGCCCCGCGACGCAAGGTTTCGGCGAACGACCATTCCTGCTCATCGGCAAGGCGTTTGAGCCTCTTGTACAAGCCATCCGGAATCTGGATCTGCGTCTTAACCATGTGAAAAACAGTGCTCCATCATTTTAGTGGATAATCAACTTCCGTCAATCCACCAGAGAGATCCGATAACCAGCAAACGTAAGAAAGGAAAATGGGTCAGGGAACGATTTTAGAAGTTCCTTTAGCCGCATTTCTACCACCCATGGCTGATCTGGTGTGCTCCCTCGAGACTGATCCCTACGCAACGAGAGTCTGCGGTCGACGTTGCCGCCCCCAGAGACTCCTGAAAAGAACTAGCCACGGCTCGGATCGCGGAGCGCCAAAATACCAACTCCGATCCATCCCTCAGATCCACATCACCAGCCACAACTGCAGTAACAGGCCGGGAATGGCAACCAACCACCACAGCAGGCCCGCGGAATCGAGCCGGCTCAACGTCCAGAAATAGGCGCTGCTGGCAGCGGCGACGAGGCCAGCCGCCAGCCACGGGTTCATTTGAAGCCCAGGCATCGCCAAGAACAGGGCAAGCCGGTAGGCCGTGTACAGCCCAGCACACCACCACGGCTGATCGAACCGGATCAACAGCCGAACCAGCGACGACAGAATCAATAGATCGATAATGACCATGGTTTGAGGTTTCTATGCCGAGTGGTCCTGCAGCGCCTCAACGCTGACTTCTTTCAACCTTCGATTCGCATTGGATTCCGACGGAGGTTTTCCATCCGCACCTCCCTCATGCCGCAGAAGCATCGGAGATTCCAAGCAGGCTCGGTAGCGGAGTGTCAGGATGGCAGAGCGTAAAAAAGCTAATCCCTATCCATTGAGGAGCCGGTGAAGTTCGCCCCAGACCGCCGCCACGTAGGCCGCCCCGGTGGCTGCAGGCGGGACGTAAATGCGTTCGCGGAGGAACACAGGGTCCAGCGTGTCAAGACAGGCCCGAAGCTCGATGGCCTGCACGGCCGGTGGGGCATGCTCAAGATCCGGGCGGTTCAGGAATCGGGCGACCGACTCGAGGGCGACGAAAAGCGGGGCCCAATCTACCCAGCGCGGAAACTCAGGCGCGCTTTCACCCGAGGCGGCAGCCCAGGTGAGCAGGAAGCGCCAGTCATCGCGGCGGAGCCAGAACCGCTTTTCCTGGCCCTCACGCCGGCACTGCAAATGGCCGGACCGGGCCAGGTCATTCAGCGTCGTCTGGAGGGTCCGGGGGAAATACGCGAGCCGTACGGCCATCTCGCTCGGATGCCCTGACTCTTCGGCCAGCAGGTAGGCCATGACTTCGGCCCGGGCTTGCATGCCAAAGAGGGCCCGCAACTTGATGAGAAAGTTCGTCGGCCGATGCGGATCGGCCGATTGGCTTAGTTGGCGCAGCGTCAACGGGCCACGCAGCCATCCGTGTCGGGCAAATAATTCGTCGGGTAAGCCGATCACCGGCACCCCAGGAAACAGCGGTTGGGCCTCGGCCACCGTGGGCTTCTCGCGGAGCAGCGTCTTCCACTTGGCATGAACTGACCGACGCGCTAGGTGCGCCGCCATCGCCTGCAGCACCGTGACATCGCCAAAGCGTTGACTCAGGTTTTGCAACCGCTGGAGGTTGATGAACTGGCCGTTGGTGTTGAGCCAATCAAGCACTTCGTCGAACAGCCGAGGGTCCCGGCCCAAGCTCGTGGTGGTCAGGAGCAGCGCTTCCGGATCCAGCATCCAGCGGTCCACCGATTGCGACTGACCCGCAACCCCCAGCGCGGACCACTGACGCCACAGGAAGCCCAGCACGTGTTCCTGAAATTGTTCCCTAGAGGCGTTCATGCAGATCTCCGTGGCCGAGGGCTTGGAGGACTTCAACGACGCCCTGATGAAAGGCGTCGGAAACATCCTGCGTGAAGGTCCACCGGGCGGCCGCCAGCAATTCCTCCGGCGTGGGATTCAGCTTCCGCAAATCGGTGAAATGCCGACCGCCCTGGTCGGCCGCCGCGTAGAGCTTGAAGTGAATCTGATCGTAGCGACTGATGAAGCTGACCTGGAGCGCCGCCCCGAAATCTCGAACGACCAGCCGTTCGGCCACCCCCACGGGAAGACCGAGGCGAAAGAGGTTCTCGTCCGCCGGTCCGTCGTTGAGCCAATGAATCGGCAGGCTTAGTTCGGAGCGAACGGCCTCGGCAGCGGCCAGCAGCCACTCCGGCAACGGACGGGCACAGTGCAACTGGCCGTTCTCCAACGTGGCCAAAACATCCACGTCCTGAGTCGTCCGTGTCACCAGCCTCAAGGCGATGAGCGCTGACCCGCCGCAGACGACCAAGTGAATGGGCGGATGGTGTCGGACCCGCATCAGGTCCCCCAAAAGGCCCAAAGCCCGATCCAAAGAGTCAGGGTTAATATTGCTCACGATGACATCTTAAACACCGATAGCGAGTGTTTCAATAGTCTTTGATGACCGCCAATGGGCTGAAAGCGCGGGCTCAGGCACCACATCCTGACAACTTTTGGCCTACCGAAGAGGCCAGTAACCCAAAGCGTATCGGCTACGGCTGAGAGGGTTAATGAAAAGACCTGAAACCCGGACTCCAGATCCTTGCGCCAGGCAGACGTCCCCGGAATCCGAGTGACCCAGACGTCTTTCGCAGCCGGCCCACCGGTTCGGCTGGTGGCCCACCCAACCCTCCTGGAAGAGTTCGAAGAGGAACGCAAACAGCAGGCGGCCATGATGCGGAAGATGAAACTGGACCCGGCCAAGTTCAGAACCGAAACCGAGAGGGTGGAGGCTATCGCTGAGTACTTCCGCTTCCATAAGCAGTTCAGAATACTCGGGTTCTGGGATTGGGAC
>SXXZ01000125.1 GCA_005789375.1 Verrucomicrobiales bacterium
ATGTGCCGTCCTCTCGTGGAACCCCCGGTGGGTGCCGGTATCGCGGATATCGCGCTGCTCGAGATCATTGAAGGCAAGATCACCTTCGAATCCACGATGGAAGAGTCCGCCGAGGCCGCTGAAGTCGCGGTCGGAAAGCCGGCTCCTAAGCGCCGCCGCAAGACGGTGGCAGCCTAAGAGAAGTTGCTGCTTCGGAGCCGATTTGATCGGAACCGATTTTTCCTGAGCCCATGGTCGTCGCGCCGGAGAAACCTTTCTCCGGCGTTTTGCTCTTATGTCCGAAATCGTTACCAACTCTAAAGCCCGGCGAGATTACCACATCCTCGATACCTACGAGGCTGGGTTGGTTCTGCGAGGCTCTGAGGTGAAGTCGGTGCGGGCTGGCAAGGTTCAGATCGCCGACGCCTTCGCGAAGGTGGAGCGCGGCCAGGTGTGGTTGCACAACGCTCATATCGAGGAGTACGTCTTTGCGACCCATGAGGTCCACGCTCCGAAGGCACCCCGCAAGCTCTTGCTCAATAAGCCTGAGATCCGGAAGTTGGCGGAGTTGGCCAATGTGAAAGGCAACTCGCTAGTGCCTTTGTCTCTCTACTGGAAGGGCGATCGAGTGAAGCTGTTGCTGGCAATTTGCAAGGGCAAGGTCGAGTACGATAAGCGTCAGGATATCCGCAAGCGCGAGGACGAACGCGAGATGCGTCGAGCCAGTGCCCCTCTGCTCCGAAAGTAGCTCGGCTTTGGGTAGCCAGCATTCTAGGGAGTCCCGGTCATTTCCCTGTTATAAAACGAATAAAGCCGACCTCGCCAAAGGCGCGAAGGTCGGCTTTTTCAATACTGGGATTCGATGTTTGGATTTGAGGCCGGATAGAGATCTGAGTGAGCGCCTCCTAATGACTAACGCCTAGAAGCTTACGCCTTGGTTAGAACCCTCTACCTTGGCCAGCGCTGGCGTTCAGTTTTGGTTTTTGAGTTCCAACACCGAGTAGGCTGCCTTCGGAACCGGTCGTAGATCCCAGATCAGGCCGGTCCACGACAGCATTTTCAGCGTGTAGTAAGTGATATCCACCTCCCACCAGAAGAAACCCTGTCGCACACAGGTCATGTGCTGGTGGTGGTTGTTGTGCCAGCCTTCACCGAGGGTGATGAGCGCGAGGATGAGGCTGTTCTTGCTGTCGTCGTCTGTGTTGTAGCGACGGGATCCAAACACATGCGCCAGCGAATTGATGCAGGCCGTGCCGTGGAAGAGGACCGTGGTGCTAATGAAGAAGCCCCACACCAACAATTGGCCGGCGGTCACTCCCAGTGAGGGCGCGAAGTGATGGAGCAGTGAGCCGATGCCCGTCAGGGAAAGGGCGAAGAGCACAGGGACCAGCAAGTCGTAGCGATTTAGAAACACCAGCTCTGGGAACTTGGACAAATCTTTGATGCGACTGTAATCGGTCGGGAAATTCTTGGAGCAGGTGATCCAGCCAATGTGGGCCCAGAGGAAACCCTTTTGCCGCACCGAGTGCTTGTCATCGGGGTCATCGGAGTGCTGGTGATGGTGGCGATGCGACGCGGCCCACCACAACGCCCCGCGTTGGACGCAGGTGCCGCACAGCACCGCAAAAATAAACTGCATGAAGCGGGAGGTGCTGAAGGTGCGGTGCGAGAAATACCGGTGGAAGAAACCGGTGACGGAGAACATCCGAATGAAGTAGAGGGAGATTGCCGTGAGCACGGCCGTCCAACTCCAACCGGTCCAGATTACACCCAGGCAGCCTAGGTGCAGGATGAGAAACGGAAGAGTGCGAACCCATTCGACCTGTTCTGGCTTTTCCTTTAAGGCCAGAGCACCGCCGGGGATGAAGTCGGAATCCACCCATTGTGCCACGGATGTTCTGACATGTTTAAAGGCTCGGATGATGACGTTAGCGGACATGAGTCACAGACTGTTTTCGGTGTTTCCCTCCGGTCAGTTGAGTTTACCACCAGACCGACGAAGTAACCATAACCTGCCAGAGTATAGAGATTTTTCCAATTCTCTTTGATGTAAAAACCCTGCAGCACTTGCTTTAGCCAAAACAGGATCCGGTGTCATGACCTCAAGACACCGGCGAGGTTGCTCCCTGGATTGGAGATCAAGAGCCCGGTATGTCGCTTTTTTAAACGAACTGCGGCAGAGCGGTGCGTCGTCGATTTTATCGCTCGTGTCTGAGGTCCTGAGGTCGTGAGAGGCTGCGTTCAGCGAGTGGCCGTGCAGAGTAGGTCGGCACTGTTTAGGCCGAGCCGGTGGCAGAGGCGGGCAATCGTCGGTCGGCCCACGGAGTCGGTGGTTTAGGGGTGGAGAGGTTTTAGCTCGAAGATTTCTCCGGGTCGGGTTGCGAGGCTGGCCCGGTTTGCAGGGAGCGCTTCCAAGGAGTGTCCCTTCCGCAGCACTCCCCAGGGCTGACCGGGCCAGGGGTTCTGGATGACGCATTCGCGCCCCCGCTCGCTGCGGATTTGGACAGACTGAATTCGTCCTTCTCTGAATTGGCTGCTCACCAGAAACGCGCCTCGGGCCCGCAAGTTTCCAAACCGTGCGGCCCGATCTCGCGGCCAAACCGGGAATAGCCTCAAGACTCCATCGTGCGATTGGAGAAGCATTTCATTGATCGTGGCGGGCACGCCCGAGCAGTTCTCGATGCCACCGCCTCCGCCAAAGATCATGAGGTTGGGAAGCCCGAACTCGGTGACTTGGCGGCGCAGTTTGCGCAGCAGATCCTCTGGATCATACCCCACTCGAGCGGCTCCCGGAAAGGTGATGCTAAATCCGTTGAAGTGTCCGATCCATTCGCTCTCAGCCCAGCCCCGGGCGTCGTCTTGCAACAAACGCAGCATTGCAGGATCGGAACCCAGGCCCAGGACCCCCGTGGGCCAGACCATGCCCATCCATTCGAGGCGGGTGTTGTTGCGCGACGGCCCGATCCGACTCGCGGCAGGCCCGGCCTCGGCTCCCCGGATGCGTCGGATGCCATCGACCTCCACCGTAGGGAAGTCGCTGAGCCGCCCGAGAATATCCCGCCATCGGTCGCGTCGGTCGGCATCAGTTTCCAACTCCGTGCTCACGTCCAGCATCCCTTGGAAGAGCATTCGCACGAGTCCTAGGGACAGGCAGTTATTGCGGTCACTGCCGCCGTCGCCGACCTCGCCGGAGGCATCGTTGCGGATCACGTAACGGCCTTTGTCTAGGTGCAGGTAGTCTTCCCAGAACAGGGCCGTTTCGCGCAGGAAGGGATAAACTTTCTGCGCATAGTCCCGGTCGTAGGTGTGATAAAAGCGCAGGAACATGTTCACCGCGGCGAAGGCGGCATTGCTCTTTTGGCCGAGAAACATCCGGCGGCCTTCACCAGGAATGCCATGACCATCGGGCATGAAGGAGGTCTCCAGGCCTCGGGGTCCCACACCGACATCGTAGTAAACTCCCCGCACTTTCAGGAGTTCTTGGGCGTTGGTCCGCGCGGTCGGCAGGTAGTCGAGAATGGGCGCATCGTAGGGCTCGGCCAATTCGGGATGGTTGGACGCGAACACGCCCCACCACGGAGCCTGATGGTTGTAGTTCAGATGATAATCGGCCTGCCACGAGGGACCGTCGGTGGTCGTCCAGTTACCGAAGAGCGAGGGCGGAAATTTTGGATTTCGACTGCAAGCAGCCATCAGGTAAAGCGAACCGTAGTAGTACCGCTCGAGCAGTGGGTCGCCGATTTCCACAAAGGACTGCGACCAGAAATTCCGCCACCACTGACGATGTTCCGAGCGGAGGGTCTCGAGGCGTTCCGGGGTGAGGGCGGCGACCCGCTGCTTGGCCTCTTCGAGCGGATGGGCGGATTCCTCATCAGTGACCACGGCGGCGACCAGTACGATGGGTTGCGCCGGTGAGAGCACGAACCGATCGGCCGACCAGCCATCGCCCCGGCTCCACGGAAGTCCCGGTTTGCGGTGATGGAACAACCGCATGGCAACCGCCGCCTCGCTGGATTTGCGCAGAGGTTTTTGCTCGAGCGCGATGGAGCGTTCGGTGGAGACGAACTTCCGGACCGACCAGTAGCCATCTGGCAAATTTCCTGAAGCGGTCTCCGCCTCATTGCCGGAGATGGGGGCGAGCGTGGCGTCGATGCCGATCAGGTCGGTAGGACCGAAGGGATTGGTATCGGACGCTTGTCCATCGACGGACAACTCGATGACCAGCAGGTTTTCGGTCGCCGCGACCCACGAGCGCATCCGGAGGGTGGCTCCAGCCCGGGTGAAGGGCGGTGGATCTTCGACCCGTTGAGTGGTGCGTAAGGTGTGGAGGACCTCGGCGGTCTCTAGTCGTTGTTCGGCGTGGTAGGTCCCGTTGAACAATGCAGGAATGTTGAGGTCGATGGCCGCGATGGGACAGGGATGGCCGTTGGGGTAGATCGACTTGGTCTTCCAGAAATCATTCTTGGCGATCCAGAAGCGGTGGCGTTCCGGGCTATTGGTCGCCGTCGTGGAGCGGGTGGTCACCTTGGCGCCTCCGTCCTCCCCCAATCCGTGGTAGCGCCGTCGTTCGGTGACGGTGCCGATGGCCACGCCCAGGTCGCCATTCCCCAACAGTGGACCGTCCGGCAGTTTGCGGGTGGGCATGAGCACGGGCGGTGCGTGGAAGACCCCGGAATGTCGAGCCACCTGACGGAGGGCTTCTGCGGCCACGTCGAAACTGGGCTCGCCCTGGGCGACGCACGGCGAGCTCAGGAGAAGCCCCAGAAACAGCACCCAGAGAGAACGGCGAGAAGGGAGGAAGGTGGGCATGGTGCGGTGGTTTCGTAGGCTGACCCACGGACGGGTCCGTGCGCAATCCCGGTGGATTTTAGGGCCGCTGATGCTTCCCGGGCGAGCCAGCGCGGGACCGGTCCTGCGCTCGCAGGGAGGCTCGAGGGAGGGGTCGCTTTCGCGCTGAGCGCGAGGGGTTTGGGTGATCGCCTCCAATGCTCGCTTCGGCCCGGTTCCGCTGACAACTTTGGAGCGCGTAACCAGATTGTCACACAGAGGTCTCTACGTTCATTGATGAACAGCCGTGCCTTCCTTCTGCTCGTCGGTCTCATCTCAGCGGGTATCTCTGCCCTCGCTGGGAACGCCACTTCTTCCCAAGAGTTGTTTTCGCTGCAAAAGGTCTGGGATGTCCGCCTCGAATTTCCAGCTGGGCAGTGGCAAGCGCTCGAGCCCAAGGGCGGCGGTGAAGGGCCCTTTGGGGGTCGAGGCGGCTTCAACCCGAACCGTTTCATGGCGCCGGTGTGGTTGAAGGCCCTAGACGCCAACCAAGACGCCTCCGTGACTCGGGAAGAGTTCTTGGGAGCCTTTAGTCGCTGGTCTTCAGAATGGGACAAGGAGAAGAAGGGTTATCTGAATACCGATGCCCTCCGCGAGGGCTTTAATCAGGCTCTGTCGATGAATGCCGGCGGCTCTGGCGGTCCTGGCCCCGGCGGTCGCCCGGGCGGTGGCGGCGGTGGTTTTGGTCCAAAGCTCTTAGCCAAAGAAGGCGGACGTAATGGTCTCAGTGGTGCTGCGGGTCTCGTTTTCGAGTACGTCCACGCTGATTTAGAGATCGCTGGCACTCGACTGACCAATGTCGCCGTGCGTTACAAGGGCAACGGCACTTACATGAATTCCCGCATGAGCGACAAAAAATCACTCAAGCTCGATCTCAACCAATTCATTCCTAACCAGCAGTTTGCCGGCGTGGCCAAGATCAACCTCCACAACAACGTCACCGACGCCTCGTGGATGAATGAACCGTTGTCGTACGCCCTGTATCGCGATGCTGGAGTTCCAGCCCCGCGCACGACTTATGCGAGGGTCCGGGTTACGGCATCGGGAGCCCATACCAACGACTATCTTGGTCTGTATTCCATCGTCGAAAATCCTGACAACCGCTGGGCGGACGGGCATTTTAGCACCAAGAAAGGCGCCATTTTCAAGCCGGTGACACCGACCTTGTTTCAACACCTGGGGGACGATTGGAAGGCCTATCAGCAAATCTACGACGCCAAGTCCGAGCTGACGGCAAAACAAAAGCAACGGGTCATCGACTTCGCCCGACTCGTCACCCAGGCCAGTGACACTGACTTCGCTCGTCGAGCCCCAGAGTTCCTCGATGTCGAGGCCTTCGGTCGTTTTATGGCGGTGACTGTGTGGCTCAGCACCCTCGATTCCATTCTCACCCTCGGTCAAAATTACGTGATGTACCTGCATCCGAAGACCGATCGGTTTCAGTTCGTGCCGTGGGACCTCGACCATTCCTTCGGCAACTTCCCCATGCAGGGCAGCCAAGAGCAGCGCGAACAACTCAGTGTCCAGAAGCCCTGGTCCGGCCAGAACCGCTTTTTCGAGCGGGTTTTCGCGGTGCCGGCTTTCAAAGATGCCTACCTGGCCCGCATGAAGGAGTTTCAGGGTACGATCTTCCAACCGGAGCGTCTGACGCGTCAGGTGGATGAATTGGGTGCGCTGCTGCGCCCGAGCGTGGCGGAGGAATCGCCGGAAAAACTGGAGCGCTTCAACCAGGTGGTTTCGGGCAAGGCCGTGGCCGGCAACCCCTTCGGCGGAGGCGGCCCCGGTGGCCCGAGAGGTAACGGAAGGCCAGGAGAGAATGGTCGCCCCGGAGGTCCTGGAGGTCCCGGAGGTCCTGGCCGTGGAGGTCCTGGTATGAATCCCTTTGGCGATCCGCCCAAGCCCATCAAGGGTTTTGTGTTGCTGCGCCACCAGTCGGTCGCGGCCCAGTTGGCGGGAACCTCACCCGGAATGGAACTCGGTATGCCCGGCGGCCCCGGTGGTCGTGGAGGTTTCGGAGGCCCAGGAGGCCGTGGTGGCTCAGGGCGTCCGGGTGGTGGCACTGATCGTGGCCCTGGTGGTCCGGGAGGTTTTGGTCCGGGTATGTTTATCGCTCAGCCTGTGACGGAATCGGCCGATACCGATGACGACGGCAAGATCACTGCCCGCGAATGGACCACCATGGCCGAGCGTTGGTGGACCCAGTGGGACAAGGCCCACAAGGGCTCGGTCAACGAAGATCAAATCGTCGACGGACTCTCGGCCGTCTTCCCCCAACCCCCCGGCTTCGGCGGCCCACCTCCCCGCTAATCCAGCCGGGGTCGGTCCCACCTATTTACACAAAAGGGGCCACTCTCGACTAACTTAGGAGCCCTTTATTAACGGTGTGTATGGGCGAGATGGGTTCGTGGTGGTGCCTCCGCGGGACCGGTCCTGCGCTCGCAGGGAAGCTCGGGGGGAGGGGTCGCTTTTGCGCTGCGCGAGGGCGTCGGTTGGGTGCCTCCAATGCTGGCTCCAGCTCGGTCCCGCTGCTGCCCCAAAGGGGCGAGGTCATTCGGGCTAAATGGCTCTCACAATGACACGAAAGCGGGTTCACCGATGCTCGTCTGATGGATCGAGGCGACGTGGCGGCGATGGCATCTGCACCGGCCTAGGGATTACTGGTTCCTAAACGCGATGCCGGTCGGGTCGTTGTCGTCCCACCCGCGGCGGCTGTGATAGGCCCACCAATCTTGCTCCTTGGGATTGCGCTTCTCCGGGGCGGCATGGGAATCGGCGAACACTAATTGGATGGACCCATTGTGCGGTGCGTAGGCGGGTGTCCAGTAGGGCATCTCCCAAAGTAGAACCGCGGTGGAAGTCGAGGCCACCGAGGAGGTCATGCGCCCGCTCACCGGGCGATCGACGTCATAGCTAGACTGATCTTTTTTCAGGAAGATGTGGTTCCACGGATAGGTGATCCAATCGTTGTCGCGCAGCCAGTTGCGGTAGTTGTCGCCGCTCAAAGCGGGATCCTTGCCGCGCAAACCCACAGGGCAGGCGTAGGTGCTCGGTGAGGGCGGGGTGTTTTTGCTTTGAACCGTGACCACCGCGCTTCCTCGGTTGGTGCCGCTGTTCTTGCCCACATACGGCTCTAGCAGTTCGTAGTGATACTTATCGCCGATTTGGAAGGAGTTACCCCAGACCTTGCCCCAATTCTTGGATCGGGGAAACCGCTCGCCATTGTCGCCCGAATACATCGCTACACCGAATCCGATCTGACGCAGGTTGTTGAGGCAATAGCTGCCATTGGCCTTCGATTTAGCTTTCGCCAGCGCGGGCAATAACATGCCGGCGAGGATCGCTATGATGGCGATGACGACGAGTAGCTCGATGAGCGTGAATCCGGTTTCGACCGGTCGTTGGGAACAGGGCGTAGGGTTCATGGGTTTTGGTCTGGGTGGTCGTGGGTTCAGAGGCTCAACGGGTTAGATTCTCACGGTTGGGTTTTCTTGGTCTGAGGCGGTTCACCCACCAACGGTTGGGTGCTCCGGAGATAGGCAAAGAGATCGCGCACTTGCTGCGGTTTCCAACCGTCGAGCAGTCCCTCGGGCATCAGCGATAATCCCGCCGGGTTCAGCTCGGCGATTTCGCTGCGGGCCAGCACCACGTTCTGATTGTCCAAGCCCCGCAGTACGATCGATTGCGCATTCTGCTCCACCAAAAATCCCGCGAGCGAACGGCCATCCCGGGTCTCGACCGTGTGGTTCTCATACCCTTCTCGGATTTCGGCACTCGGATTGAGGATCGCTAGCAGCAACGACTCGATGTCGGTGCGGTCGTGGACCGTCAGGTCGGGCCCTACCTCGCCGCCTTGCGCAAAGAGCCGGTGGCAACCACTGCAACTCGTCTGGAAGAGGGATCGCCCGGCATACGGGTCTCCGGCGCTCTCACGGATCCAGGCGGCCCGTTCGCGGATCTGGCCCTCGAGTTCGGCACTCGTGGACTTGCCGGTTTGCGGCCAAACGACTTCGGCCAGCGCCTGCAATGAGCTGTCCCGGTGCTGCTTGATTTTGCGGACGATGCTTGCCGGAACACTCAGGGGCGGGATCGGCGGTGCTGCCCAGCCGGAGGACTTTCGGGCGATGGCCTGGACATAAGCCTGCGACCAAGCCGGTCGGCTGGCCAAGAGGGCTTGAGCTGTGGGCAGCGACAATGGGCCCAAGGCGGGATACACACTTAAAACCACCGGGGCGATGGACGGATCGTCATAGGCTGCCAACGCGGTCAGAGCGGCCTGTCGCAGCGCATCATCTTTCACGATTCCGCGACACGCCTTGCTCAGGGCCGGCACGGCCCCGGCGACCCGCACCTCGGCCAGCACTGCCAAGAACTCCAATCGCTCTGCTCGTGGGGCCGTCTCGTCGGCGACGGTTTTCAGCGCCTCGGCGATGGCGGCCGGGTCGCCCTGACGCAGCGCAAAGGCGGCCGACCCGACCCCATGGCGCGCCATGGCCCGGCGCAGCGCCTCGGGCAAGCCCGACAACGCTCGCCCCTTGGCCGCTTGCTCCATGCCGGAGGCCAAGCGATGGCTGTGGGCCCGACTCGGTGAGAGTTCGAAGAGCCGGGCGCAGTTCAAGAGGTCGCGCTGGGTTCCTGCTTGAGCCCATCGGCGCGACATCCGCTCGATGAGGTGGTTTTCGACCAGCGGATGCCGCCAGAAGGCCTCGTTCTGCCACAAGCCCAGCACTGCGGTGGGGTCTTTTTCTGCAGCGGTCTCTATGGCCCACCATAAAAGCAGCGGTTGTCGTGGGTCGGTGTCGTCTTCGGACCGGCCGGCCAAGGCGCGGACGATGGGCAAGCCTGCGGTCGCCGGCAGTCGTCGAGCCGTGCACGCCAGTTGATTGCGCACACCGAGATCGGGTTCTTGAAGGGCCATGCGGCTCAAGGTTCCGGCCAATGCCTCAGAGACAGAACGAAGGTCTCCTGTCAGGCGAACGGCCCATTCTCGCACGGCGTCTTCTGGATGAGTCAAAGCGCGTTGGACCAGGGCCTCATTCCAACCCCCGCTGAGGTTCAAAGCCCAGAGCGTCTCGAGGGCGAGTTGACCACGACTTTGGAAGAGCGTCTGGGTCAGGCCTGGGATCAGCCCCGCCTCGTTCCGATCTGCCAAGACCCGCAGCGCTGTTTGGCGAGTCCAGCGGTTCGGGTTTTTCAGGGCTTCGACGAGATCCGCGGAGCTGGCCTTTCCCAGGTTGTTGATCCGCATTGCAGAGGCACCTCGCGCCTTCAGCCGGTAGACCCGTCCGTTGGCCGCATCCATCTTGCCTTCATGGTTGCGGAAGTGATTCACCTGCTGGTCGTACCAGTCGCAAACATAGATGGCTCCATCGGGGCCGACTTTGATGTCCACAGGACGGAACCACCGGTCGTCGCTGGTGACCGGATGCCCGAGATCATGGGTTTTGAAGGTGGATTTTTCGGGCAGGAATTCGCTCAGAACGATGCGTCCTTGCAGCGGTTCCACGCCGAAGAGCCGACCGTTGTACCGAGACGGAAAGGCCCCGTGGTCATAGATCAAAAAATTGTGGGTGAACCGAGGGATGCGGTCGTGGGCCATGGCCGGGAAATAGCCGAAGGCATAGGGATTGGAGAGCGGCCCGTGTTTCTCAAAGCCCTTTTGTAAATAGGCGCCCTGCTGGTAGTGGAAGCCGCGGGTGTCTCCACCATTGTGGCCGGAGAAAATTCGCCCGCGGTTGTCGATCTCGCAGCCGAAGGCATTGCCTCCGCCTTCAGAGAACACCTCGTACACGCGGCGCTCTGGATGATAGCGCCAAATGTTCTGGCCCTGTGAATAGAGGGCCTTGGCATTGAGCGGTTTTCCGTCGGCCCCATGGACCCAGATGTTGGCGGTCACCGTGCTGCCCTGGGCTCCATAGAGCCACCCGTCCGGACCCCAGCGCAGCGAATTGGCGACACTGTGCGTGTCTTCCAGACCGAAGCCCGAGAGCCGGACCTCCGGATCGCCGTCGGGTCTATCGTCCTGGTTGGCGTCGCGGTAGAAGAGTAAGTAGGGGGGATTAAGCACCCAGACCCCGCCGCGTCCATGCTCGACCGCGCTGACAATGTTGAGCCCATCGACAAACACGGTATGACGGTCCAAGCGTCCGTCGCCGTCGGTGTCTTCATGGATACTAATGCGATCCTTGCCCGGGAAATGTTTGGGCGGCGGCGGCGGTACTTTGTCATAGACCGAGCGCCACACACTGTCGTGACTAATGCGCGTCAGCCCCGCGGGCGAGGGATACTGGCGGTACTCCACCACCCACATCCGTCCGCGTTCGTCGAAATTCAGGAACACGGGCTGGGCGATTTGGGGCTCGGTGAGCAACTGTTCCCATTCTAGGTCGTCGGCCACTCGAAACCGCGACAGCGAAGCTTCTGGGCTGAGAGGATTAGCAGTGGCTTCTTGAGGCAAATCCGGCGCTGCGGGGGCCGGGGTTGCCACCGGTTTGGCAGCGGTGTTGGTGGAGGTGGGAGCGGACGTGCCGGTGGGAGTGGTCAGTTTTGAGGGCGGGATTGCCGAGGTCTCTTTGGGTACCAGGACTACGGGCTTGCCGGAGATCGCAGACGCAGCCGGCGGCACGGGATCTCGCAGGCACCAGAGGATTCCGTTCAGCAGCAGTCGGCGAAAGGAGGCCGTCCCGAAGTCGTCCGAGTTGCCCAGGGAGGTAGAAAAAACTCTCCGTTGGTGCGCGGTATTAATCCACGCCACGGGCTCCAGAGTGGTTTGCCCCTCCACTCGACCTTGCATTAGGGCAACGACGGTATCAGCAGGCTGCGACTGCTTATAGAGGTGCGAGGTGGTGATTTGTTGGGCGGTGGTGACGCCGGTCATCACGATGTGGCCTGCTTGGTCCCCAATTCCTTCGATGAGCGTGCGTGGGCTTTGAGGGGGTTTGTTGTTGTAGTGCCCGCCGTATTTCATGCCCAGCACGTCGATGTCGAAGGTGGGCCAGGCGGCGTATCCGGGTGCTTTGGGTGTGGCATCGAATCCGTGGCTGGCCGTTCGAATGGCCACGACCGGCTTGCCCGCGGCCACATGCGCCTTGAGCAAGTCGATGAGTCGTTGGGGCGGGGTCCGGCGTCGGGTGCTCACCACCACGAGGTCCGCGTCGCGCAGGCGCTCGATGTCGGCAAAATTGGGGTCTCCTTCGATGGGCGGGGCCATCACGGTGCTGACCTCATAGCCTCGGCCCGACAGTTCAGCCGCGGCGAAGGCCGGCAGGGTTTCCCACGTTTGGTATTCGTTCTCGCCGATGAGCAGAACGATTTTCTTGTGCACATCGCCTGCGAATCGAAAGGGCGCCTTTCCGGTGAAATCAGCCCGCGTGATGCTCGGGCACCAGAAGCGTTCAATATGCTCCACCACCAGTTCGGTGCCCCGAAAGTGCGACACATAGGGGGCCTTGCGGTGGTTGTACATGGAGTCGGTCATGTCGCGCATCAGCACTACATTTTGGCCCTGTTGGACCATTTGGCGGATGGCGAAGGGTCGGCCGAGAACGCACATATTAATGTGCACTCCCATGATGATGACGTTGGTGATCCCGCGTTGGCGCATGAGATAAAAGGCCTCGGCTGAATCGGTGATGGCGTCGCCCTCGCGAATCTCTAGTGCTGGATGCTGGCGCGTCCATGCGCCGTAGCCGGGGCATTCCGGGCATCCATCGCAGCCGCCGTCGGAATCATCGATGGGGAGCGGGGCCTCCAGGTCGTTCACTCGCGAGCACCAGCCCTGCAAGGGGATGGCGGTCTTCACCGGCGGTGCCGATTGGGCGAGTTTCCGGCCCGGGTGGTCTTGATAGAACTTCAGAGTGTCGCTCGGGCAGTGGAGGATGAGCATGCCTTTGGCTCGTGCGGCCAGCAGCACTTCGTTCATGGCCGGGGCCATCTCGCCCACGCGCTCGGTGGCATCGGGGCAATGGTGCTGGTCCCACATATCGCACACCACCACGGCGGTTCGCGAGGACTCCCAGGTCACGGTGCCGTCGTGGGGAGTGGCTGCCGCGAGGTTGGTAGATCCAGTGCGCCAGCGCGTGTGCAGGGTGATGGATTCGGCCTCGGTGCTGCAGTGGCAGAGAGCGAACACGAAGCAAACCCAAGCGGCCCACCCGCCGGTGGCATGCCGCCACGCATAGGCCCTCGACGAAGTACGGGGGATCATTCACCGCCAGACTGAACCCCTCCACATCGCTTGGCCAGCCTCTATCCCGCGGCCGGCCTCTCTGGGAGGGATGGCGTTCGCGCGGCCCTCCCTTGGGGTGATTGATCGATGGTGCGTCTCGGGTGCGAGCTCCGCGGGACCATGGCCTCCGCGCGCTCGGCCGGGACGATTGAGATGGGAGGGAAGGGATGGCGTGGCGGATTCTTTCGCAAGACAAGGCGAGAGCGAGGCGCGGACCGATTGAGGTCCGTAACGAGCGAACAACGAAGTGATTGCGGAAGAAGCTGCAGCCAGGACAACCGATCCAACTCAATCGTCCCGGCTCAGTAGGCTCCGGAAAGGATAGGCTTTCGCGCTGCGCGCGAGTGGGTGTGATGTTCGCCTCCAAGGCGCGCTACAGCGAAGGCCCCGCTGCCGCCAGGATCGGGCTACGCAAGGGGGTTGGCAGGGTCTTCGGAGTGCCCCAACGGGGCACGGCATACCAGCCCAGGGTAAAACCCTGGGTACGCTACACACGAATCCGAAGCGTTCTGAAGGAACGCCGCATCGTCACAATCACACCGAGACAGGCGCTGCCGAATTGCATTCCGCAATGCCGCAATGCAGATTAGCGGCATGACAATGACACTGCCTATTAACAAGCGCGGCGGTCTCACTCTGCCTCCGTCCCTTCGCCGCAAGCTGGGTCTTGAAGGCATCGATAATCCCCTGGTGATTGTCGAAGAGCGCGACGGCGGAATCTTCCTGCAACCGGCTGCGGCCATCCCGGTCCGTGACATCTCCAGGGCGCAATTGGCCCGTTGGATTTCCCGTGATGAGGGCGAGATGAAGGCGTTCACCGGCAAGCCTCGCGGCAATCCCAAGAAGTGAAGCTGTTTCTGGATTCCAGCGTGCTGCTGGCTGCGGCCGGCTCAGCGGATGGTGCATCGCGCTTCTTGTTCTTGAATGCCGCTGCCCAAGGTTGGCGCCTGCTTTCATCGCCTTACTGCGTGGATGAGACAGTCCGCAACCTCCGTAAGCTGGGTCCAAAGGCGACGGCTCATTGGCGAGCATCGCTGTCGTTGCACCTAATCCTGGTGCCCATCGAACTCGCCTTCGACAAAGTGCTCGTGTTTCCCAAGGCCAAGGATCGGCCCATCCTTCTTTCGGCCCTCGGGGCTGAGGCTGATACACTCTTGACTCTCGACGAGGCCGATTTCCAGCGAGTCATTGGTGGACAGGTCTATGGTTTGCGGGTGCGAAGTCCCGGCCAGTTTCTGATGGAGCGGCGTGCAGCAGGGTTGATTTGACGAAACCCGGGCAGTTGCTTCGAAAACCGACTCCCGGGGATA
>SXXZ01000126.1 GCA_005789375.1 Verrucomicrobiales bacterium
AACCTGGTGGGCCGCCTCCAGCCATGGATTGGTTCGTCGGACGGCCTCTGGTTGGGAGCCCGAAGCCATTATTGATGCGGGGGATCGAGCCTGGGCGGTGCGCTCGGTTCGGGGCGTCGCCGTCGATGCATCGGGGCAACTTTGGTTCGCCACTAAGGCCGGTGTGGCTTGCCGGACGTCGAAGGGATGGCGTTTTTTTGAGGGCAAAGACGGACTGCCATGGAACGAGTTCACCGGGATCGCCGCCGGTCCTGCGGGTGAGGTCTGGTTCACCACGTCTCGCGGAGTGATTCGCTGGAACGGCTCCGAGTTTCAATACCGTCAGGGACTGCGTTGGTTGCCCTCCGATGCTGTGGCGCAGGCCTGGGTCCAAGCCGATGGCCGAGCTTGGTTCGCCACGTCCAGCGGTGTGGGCTTCATCGACCAGCAGCCCATGACTCTCGCCCAGAAGGCTGAGCTTTATGAACGCGAGATGGATCAGTACATCCGCCGCACCTCGTATGGATTCACGGCCGAAGCCCCATTGAAGACTCCGGCCGATCGGTCGACAGCCGCTCCTGAAGATTCTGACAACGACGGCCTGTGGACCGCGATGTACGGGGCCGGCGAGTGCTTTGCCTATGCTGCGACCCGGGATCCGAAGGCCAAGGCCCGAGCCACGAGGGCCTTCGAGGCGTTGCGGTTTCTCCAGAAGGTGACTCAGGGCGGAACGCCGGCGCCTCCGAAGGGCTATGTGGCTCGAACCGTCCGACCTGTGGAATGGCCCGATCCCAATGCGGGTCGGATCAATGGCGATCGCGAAGAAGCCAAACGCGACGGACTCTGGAAGGTGTATGAGCCCCGCTGGCCCAAGAGCGCCGACGGTCGCTGGTATTGGAAGAGCGACACCAGCAGCGATGAATTAGACGGGCATTTCTTCTTTCATGCCGCCTACTTCGAGCACGTGGCAGAAACAACTGAAGAGAAGGACCGGTGCCGCGAGGTGGTTCGGGATTTGGCCGACCATTTGGTGAGCCATGGGTTCAACTTGGTCGACATCGATGGTAAGCCCACCCGGTGGGGACAGTTCGGGCCAGAGTCGGTGAATCGCGACGAACGCTGGGTGGCCGAGCGCGGGCTCAATTCACTCAGCATCCTCAGTTATCTCGCTGTCGCCGGTTATGTCACGGGGGACCCGAAGTACACGGAGGCTTCCCGTGAGTTGGTGAACCGACATGGCTATGCGCAGAACTTGATGTTTCCCAAGGTGCAGTTCGGCCCCGGGTCCGGGAACCACTCGGACGACGAAATGGCCGTGATGTGTTTCTACAACTTGCTGCGCTACGGAAAGGATCCTGCGATCCAGGATCGGGTGCGCTACGCATCCTACGCCTACTGGGCGATGGAGGCTCCGGAACAAAATCCCTTCTTCAACTTCGCCTTTGCTGCCGAGGCACTGGGCAAAACCATTCGCAATGTCTGGGGGGAATTTTCCGTGCATCCGTGGGCGGGGTGGCATGAAGACGCCCTGGCGACGCTGCGGGGGTTTCCCTTGGACCGTTTAAATTGGCCGCATCAGAACTCCCACCGGTTGGACATCGTCCGACTGTCCCGCCAGCAGGCTCGGGATTTGTACGACCCTCGGGACGAAGGCCGTGGCCGCCGGGTGAACGGCCAGGTATTGCCCGTAGAGAACCGCCATTTCGAGCACTGGAACACCGACCCGTGGACCTTGGACTACGGTGGAAGCGGCAATGTTTTGGGCAGCGGCACAGTGTTTCTCTTGCCCTATTATCTAGGACTCTACCACGGCTTTATCGAGAAGCCCGAGTAGGCTGGATGGAATCCGACGAATTTTGTCCGAAATACCACCTTGCACACGAGGCCGTCCGATTTAGTTTTATTCCGTCCGGGCGGTTCAGCCTCGGTTCTCAGCATGATGTCACCCAAGAAGGTCTACTATTTCGACAACAACGCCACGACCCGCGTCGCCCCCGAGGTGGTGACGGCCATGATGCCGTTCCTGAGTGAGCTGTGGGCCAATCCTTCCAGCGCCTACGCCTTTGGTTCGCAAGTCCACGGTCATGTGGAGAAGGCCCGGGAAACGGTTGCGGCACTAATCAACGCGGATCCGAAGGAAGTGACCTTCACGAGCTGCGGAACCGAGTCAAACAATTCGGCCATCCACAGTGCACTGGTGACGAGCGGCAAACGGCACGTGGTGACCACCGCCGTCGAGCACAGCGCCAATATGAATTTTGGTGCTTATCTCGAGAAACGGGGTTTCGAGGTGACCTATCTGCCAGTGGAAAGCGACGGTTCGCTCGACTTGCACCTTTTGGAGCGCTCGATCCGGCCCGACACAGCCATCGTTTCGGTCATGATGGCCAACAACGAGACGGGCGTGCTCTTCCCCATCGAAGAAATCGCCGCCCTGTGCCGCAGCAAGGGTGTTCTTTGCCACACCGACGCCGTTCAGGTGCCCGGCAAGCTCAAGATGGATGTTCACCAACTGGGTGTCGATTTCCTGTCGTTGAGCGCCCACAAGCTTCATGCCCCCAAGGGCATCGGCATGCTGTACGTCAAGCGCCGGACCAAGTTTCAGCCCTACGTCATCGGCGGCCACCAAGAGCGCGGTCGCCGTGGCGGCACCGAGAGCGTGGCCAATATTGTGGCCTTTGGCCGGGCCGCTGAGTTAGCGATGGCCAGCATCGACGACGAGAACACCCGCATCCGGGGCCTTCGGGATCGTTTCGAGAACCACGTTCTGACACGGATCCCGAACACGGTCCGCAATGGTAATCGCAACCTTCGCCTGCCCAATACGTCCAATATCGCCTTCGATTTTATTGAGGCTGAAGCGGTGTTGCTGTTGCTCGATCAGGCCGGCATTTGCGCCAGTTCCGGATCCGCTTGCACCACCGGCTCACTAGACCCGTCACACGTGCTCATGGCCATGGGGCTTCCGCCGATGCGGGCCCGCGGATCGGTGCGCTTCAGTTTTGGCATCTACAACACCGAGGAAGACGTGGATCACCTCATTGAGAAGCTGACGCCTATCGTCCACCGCCTGCGCGAGATTTCTCCGCTGAGTCCCGAACATCCGGACAACGATACCTACGACATCGAGGCTGCCCGTCGGAAGCACGAGTTAGAGATGTCGGGTCAGAGCGAGGGTTGATCCCGGTCGGGCTCGGTCCCGAGGCGCATGATAATGCTTGGAGCCTCTTAATGGTCGGACTGCTTTGGGTTCGGGGATGGTCTTTAAAACCTCCCCGACTCAACCTGAGGCCTCTAAAGGCAGGAATGCCGCGATGGCCCTCAACACTTCGAAAGCGAATTATTTTTTAATTCGATTCTTACTGCCGTCTCGCAAACTTCTTTGAGCCCTTATGCTTGGACTTCCAAGCTGATTATTTCGCCGGGCTCACACTCCGCGAAGACCTCAAACGGGCGACAGCAAACCTCGCAATCGGTGGTGAACCGTTGCTGGGCGATGGTTGTGTCGATTACCAGTTCCATGCCCTGACCGCAGTACGGGCATTGGACTTCTTCACTTTCCTGCATGACCCACCTTGGTCTCGCACAGGCGGACTGCCAAGTGGGGATCACTCCTGGAAAAATTAAGGAAATCCATTAGTTCAATTTACAGTGATTCGGCACGGAACGTGTTTACCCGACGTTCCATTCATGTTGGTTCATACCTTCATCGTCGAATCAGCGACCGAGGCAGTTGGCCTCATCCGGAACAAATTGGGCCCCGACGCGGTCGTGCTCAATGTTCGGAAGATTCCTGCCGAAGGGGTGTCGAAGTTGTGGAAGAAGCCTAAGCTGGAGGTCTTGGCTGCGGTGATGCCTAAGCCAGGTCAGGAGACCATCGAGTCGGTTCTAAATTCTGCCGACCTCGCGGTTCCGGTCGACAGAATTGTACCGTCGCCAGTCGCTCTGGATCCGTTGGCGGATTTGCGTCGGGAGATGTCCGAGATCCGTGCCGAAGTACTGAGGCATCGCGATTCGAGCCAGGAGCGAGAACCGGCGGTGGCGGATCTGGGTGGTTTCACAGAATTGGCTGCAGAATCCGTTCTTATCGAACCGTTTGCCACCAAGGCCGTTTCCTATCCTGGCGACTGGCAGCTCGGCCCCATTCTGGAGGCTACCGGACTTCAGCCACGCCATGTCCTTCGAGTGGTAGAACGGTTGTGCCAGGACTATGGCGAGGCCGCTCCAGAGGCCCTGGGCGAACAATTGGCTCTCGCCTCGAAGGTTCTCAAAGGGGAGTGGTTGGTGCCTCCAGCCCTGTCACCCAGCGGCACCCCTGAAACCCATGTCCTCATCGGTCCGGCAGGTTCCGGAAAGACGACGGCGCTGTGCAAGTGGTTGGCTCAGTTGGTTTTGGTGGAAGGGCGTTCCACAGCGGTTTTCCGGCTCGATGGAGAAACGGCCAACACCGGCGAATTCCTCAGCGTGCATTCGGAAGTGTTGGGAGTGCCGGTCCAGCGAAGCCTGACCCCGGATTGGCGATCTGCCGCTGAGATGGTCTTCATCGATCTTCCCGGTATTTCCCACACCGATCGATCCTCGATGAACAAGCTTCTAGAGCAGTTGAAGGAAATGCGTCCCGCACAGGTTCACCTAGTGCTCAATGCAGCCTACGAATCCGCCTTGCTGATGGCTCAGATTCGGGGCTTTGCGCCGCTCCAACCGGACGACTGGATGGCCACACACCTCGATGAGGAACCTCGCTGGGGAAAACTCTGGAATGGGATCATGGGCACAAATTGCCCCCTAAGTTGGATGGGGATTGGGCAAAATATTCCCGGCATGTTTCACCGGGCAGATCCAGTGCGGGTTCTGAATCGTCAATTCAACCGGTAATCGGCTGTTTAAAAACAAAACAAGTACATGAATGCTTATGGCACTCGGTTTGCTTGAAGGGAATGAGCGGGGTTGTTTTATGCGAAAGTTTATGATCACAGGTGCCTTAGGTGGCTTTGCTGTCGGCGGGTTTTCAGGCCTGTACCAGGGCGCTGGCGGATCTGAGGTTTTCTGGCGTGCGGCGGTTTCGGCCGGTGTCCTTGGCATGTTGATGCGTTGGTGGTGGGGCGTCTGGAGGAGATCCCTTCATGAAGCCAAGATGCAACAGATCAACCAGATCACAGAGGCCATGAGCAAGCTCCCTGGGGAAGTCGATCGAGTGTCCAATTAAGAACTAGCCGAATCCTATGCCTGCATCTTCTCCCACCACGGAAGACCCCGTTCCATTGCGGAAGACCCCGCCTCAGTTCTCCCAATACCAAAAGATTCGGCCCGGGACACCCAAGGAAGCGGAGCTGATCGAACAATACCTTCCATTCGTTAAGAATGTCGTGGGTCGATTGGCGTTGAGTCTGCCCTCTCATGTCGATTTGGACGACCTTTACAGCGCCGGATTGGTGGGTCTTCTGAATGCGGTCCGTAACTATGATCCCATGGCCGGATCCAGCTTTGAGTCCTACGCACGGGTTCGCATCCGTGGATCCATTTTTGACGAATTGCGCCGTTTGGATTGGGTGCCGAGGTCCGTTCATGACAAAGCACGGAAGGTTCAGGCCGTCATCCAGCAAATCGAGCAGTCCAAGGGGCAGCCTCCGACCGATGTCGAAATCGCGGCGGCGCTGGGCCTGTCCATGAACGATTACGACGATCTGATGAATCAGATCCGGCCGGCCACCTTTGTGTGTTTGGATGCCGTCAGTGGCAATGAAGACGGCGGCGAAACTCCTCAACATGAGACCATCTCGGATGAGACGACGCTCAATCCGGTCGATTCGACTGTCCGCAATGAAATGGCACGTCTGATCGAGACGCGGCTATCCACTCTGCCCGAGATGCAGCGGAAGGTGCTGGCGCTCTACTACTTTGAAGACCTTCGTTTGCGCGAGATTGCCGAGGTCTTTGGGCTCACCGAGTCCCGAATTTGCCAGATCCATTCCCAGGCCATTCTTGCGCTCCGGGGTTATCTGCAGCGGATGGTTGCCGATGATCGCTAACCAACGCCTCTTCATTATCGCCCTCTCACCTCGGACTCACTCCTTTCACGTATGCTAGTCATTATTGGTTCGATCATTGTCATGGTCTCTGTCTTGGGAGGCTTCATGATGGCTGGTGGCCATCCGGCGGTCCTCCTCCAGTGGTCTGAGTTCGTCGTCATCCTGGGTTCAGCCTTTGGATCAATGGTCACCATGGCGCCGATGAAGGTTCACAAGGACCTGATCGCCCAGATCATCGGCTGCCTCAAAGGTTCCCCGTACAATAAGGCGGCCTATGAAGACATGTTCAAGGCGCTCTATGAGGTGTTCATGCTGGGGCGCCGTAACGGCATGGTTTCCTTGGAGCCTCACATCGGAGAACCTTCGACCAGCAGCATCTTCACCAAGTATGTCGCATTCTCGAAAGACCACCATGCGATCGCTCTACTGACCGGGGCTTTGCGACCCCTCATTGATGGCAAGGTGAAGCCGGACCAGGTCGGCCTGCTGATGGAGACGGAGATCAATGCCATGGAGCAGGAGCATCATAAACCCATCGATGTGCTCGCCAAGACCTCAGACGCCATGCCGGGATTCGGGATCGTGGCTGCTGTGCTCGGAATCGTCGTCACTATGGGATCGATCGGTGGACCGGTTGCGGAAATTGGTCACCATGTGGCTGCAGCATTGGTCGGAACCTTTTTGGGGATTCTGGTTTCCTATGGTTTTCTTGGGCCGTTGGTTGCTGCCATGATCTTCAATGGCAACGCCGAGATCGGTTACTACCGGACTTTGACCAAGGCCGTTTCGAGCTTCGCTACTGGCTCTGCCCCCATGATGGCTCTGGAGATCGCGCGACGCGGCCTGCCGGGGGATGTGAAGCCCACCGCCGAGGAGTTGGAAGCGATGCTCAAGGCTGCTAGCAAATAGCCTAAATATTCACACCTAACCTATATAAATCATGGCTGGAGGAGGAGGAGGAGCATGGAAGGTCGCCTACGCGGACTTCGTCACGGCAATGATGGCACTGTTTTTGGTGCTGTGGTTGGTGTCCCAAGATTCGAAGGTTAAGGACGCGGTGGCTCGTACCTTTCGGAATCCCTTTTCGGCCACAGAAAAACGGTCGACGGGTATTTTCAGTACCAGCAAAGAAAACGACAAAAGCTATTCCAAGGGAAACTTCGAAGCCAATGCGCCGATCGAGCTAGGTATTCTCCGTCGTATCAGCCAAGACATGCTCAAGACCTTGGCGACCAACCCCGAAATGCCACAGGATCAGGCGTTGCGCATGGAACTGCTCTCCGACGGCATCCGCCTGACGATGTTCGACCGGCACCAAAAGCCCTTGTTCGATCCGGGTTCTCCCGAGCTCTCCGAATATGGTCGATGGATCTTCACCACGATGGCCTGGCAGATCACCCGATTTACCAACCATTTCACCCTGGAGATCGAAGGACACACCGAGGCCGACTATCAACCCAAGGCCGGAGAGCCCGACGCCTGGGACCTGTCCACACAACGCGCTCATGCCACCCGCAAACTCCTGATGGAACACTCTGTGCGGTCCTCGCAGTTCCGGAGGGTCTCTGGGTATGCCGACACCGTACCCATTGAAGGCGTTCCTTCTAACGACGACCGTAATCGTCGTGTGGCGCTGATCCTCCGGGCTAACGATGCTGTGTATAAGTTCTGAGGTTTTTCTTCCGTCCTCCATGTCCACCAACTTCAAACCACTGACCACTGGAGCCAACGCTTCGGCAACCAACTCATCGGCGAAAGCGATGGGCCAACGAAGCCTCAAAAGCCAGTTCCAGCCGGTCGGTGTGTCTGGCGACAACCTCCGGCCGACGATGAGCGTTGGGGCCAATGTCTCTCACCCGACCCAGGGTTCCCCAGTCGGTTCGAACCACGCGGTGGCGATGGAGCCCGCCCCGAGAATCTCTACGGCCATCACGCGGTTGATCCGGGACGGCGATCGGATCACCCACATTGAGGTTCAATGCGGGTGTGGTGAGATTATTACTCTCGAATGTGCCTACACGGCGGCCGCTGAGTGATGGGCCCTTGCTGGGAGAGCCGTCGCACCGTTTTGCTCATCAACAGACGCACTTCGGACCACCCAGGGTAGGACCCTGGGTAGTCAAAACTTGCAGTCACCGTGCATCGGCTGCGGGTGCCGACTCCACGGGATCCCGATCACTCCCATTCGATCGTGCCGGGCGGTTTGCTAGTGATGTCGAGCACCACTCGATTTACCCCTTGGACTTCGTTGGTGATGCGGGTGCTAATCCGTTCGAGGAGCTCGTAGGGAACCTTCACCCAGTCGGCGGTCATACCGTCCTGAGATTCCACAATTCGCAGGGCGATGGTGTAGGCGTAGGTTCGTTCGTCGCCTTGGACACCGACGCTGCGCACCGGCAGCAGCACGGCGAAGGATTGCCAGGTCTTGTAGTACCAATCGGCCGCCTTCATTTCTTCGACGACGATCCGGTCGGCATTGCGGGTGATTTCCAACTTGTCCGGGGTCAACTCCCCAAGGCAGCGCACGGCCAAGCCCGGGCCGGGGAAGGGTTGTCGATGAACGATTTCTTTGGGCAGACCCAATTCGAGGCCTAATTGGCGGACTTCATCCTTGAAGAGATTGCGAAGCGGTTCGAGCAATTGGAACTTCATGCCCTCAGGAAGGCCACCCACGTTGTGGTGGCTCTTAATCATGTGGGCAGGGTTTCCGTCGATGGGGACCGACTCGATGACGTCCGGATAGAGGGTTCCTTGTGCGAGGAACTTGGCCTTACCGGCTCGACGGGTGGCCGTCTGGAAGACATCGATGAACGTCTTGCCGATGACCTTTCGCTTTTGCTCCGGATCCGTGACGCCCTTGAGCTTTCGCAGGAACAACGCGGTGGCGTTCTCGTACTGGAGCTTGAGTTTGAAGTGGCGTCCGAAAACCTCCTGGACCACCTCGGCCTCCCGGTGGCGGAGCAGGCCGTTGTTGACGAAGATACAGGTCAGTTGGTCGCCGATGGCTTTGTGGATCAAGGCGGCTGCGACGCTGGAATCCACACCACCACTGAGACCGAGAATCACCTTCTCCTTACCCACTTTCGCCCGGATCTCTTCGCAGGCCTGTTCTGCATAATTCTGCATGGTCCAATTGGGGCGGCAGCCGCAAACGCCACGGACGTAGTTGGACAAGATTTCTTTGCCCCGGGGCGAATGCACAACCTCAGGGTGAAACTGGATTCCGAAGTAAGATTTCGCCGTGTTCTCGATGGCGGCGTATTCAGAATTATCGGTAGTGGCCACCGACGTGAAGCCCTTCGGAAGGCGGGTCAGTTTGTCGCCATGGGAATTCCAAACTTGGAGGCTCTTGGGGAGTTTCCTAAACAGCGGGCACTCCTTCCGCGTAACTGTGAGGGTTCCCTTGCCGTATTCCCGCTTCGTGCCTTTCTCCACTTTTCCTCCCAAGAAATGCCCCATCAATTGGACGCCATAGCAAATGCCGAGCACCGGCACGCCCAAGTCAAAGATGGCCGGATCGGGCAGGGGGGCTTTCGGCGCGTAGACCGACGAGGGGCCACCGGAGAGGATGATGCCTTTGACGCCCAGTTTCTGGATCTCCGAGGCTGGTGTGTCATAGCGCAGAATGGTCGAGTAAACGTTCAGTTCACGGACCCTGCGTGCAATGACCTGCGTATACTGGGATCCGAAATCGAGGATGACGATCTGCTCCATGAGCAACGGTGACGGCTGAAGCGCAGGAGCTTCAAGCCGGATTTGCTCATCCCAATAAGCGGTGGTTCGCTGAGTTGAAATGTTTTATGTGTAAAACAACGTGTTTGACTGAACACTTTTTTCGGCGGAGTTTCAGGTTTATGAACACGAGGAAACGTTTTGTAAGTCTGCTCCGTTGGTTGGGGCTGCACGTTGCCCTCCTGATAGTGGCGAGCACAGGCCTTTGCGGGCTGAGGGCACATGGGGCACCTCTCGCGGTCTGTGCCACCGTGGGAATGGTTGCAGATTTAGCCCGTGGGGTGGGCGGACCGGAAGTGATGGTGGAGGGATTGATGGGTCCCGGGGTGGACCCGCACCTTTACAAAGCGACTTCTTCGGACCTCATCCGCCTGCAACGTGCGGAGGTGATCTTGTACGGCGGACTGCATTTGGAGGGGAAGATGCAAGAGACCTTCCAACGGTTGGCCCGGTCGGGACGGCGGGTCCGAGCTGTCACCGATGGGCTTCCTCCGGAGCGGTTGATCCGCGTGGGGCAGGACGGGATGGTTGATCCACATGTTTGGTTCGACGTGGAACTTTGGTCGCGATGCACTGAAAGAGTGGCCGAGGAATTCGCCGCCGCACGCCCCGACTCAGCAGTGGGTTTCCGACAGCGCGCCGCGACCGTGAAGCAGGAATTGAAGGACCTCCACCAGTGGGTATTGACGCGCGTCGCCACGGTACCGAAACCCCGGCGCATCTTAGTGACCAGTCACGATGCCTTTGGATATTTTGGCAAAGCCTACGGATTCCAGGTGGTTGCCTTGCAGGGGATCTCGACCGTGACCGAAGCCGGCTTGGCAGACATGACTCAACTGACGGATTTCATTCGATCTAAGGGTGTTCCCGCCGTCTTCGTCGAGAGCAGTGTGTCTCATGCCAGCCTGGAGCGCATTCGGCAGGATGCCGGCGTAAAGTTGGGTGGTGAACTGTTCTCAGACGCCATGGGGACGCCGGGACAGCGCCATGATGGGTATGACCTGGGCACCTACCAGGGGATGATTCGGCAGAACGTCGATCGGATCGTGGAAGGGTTGAAATGAGCTTGGAAACTGGGAATCCGGCGAACGTTCCGCCATTGGAAATCCACGACCTGACGGTGGCCTACCGCAACAAGCCGGTACTATGGGGTATCGATCTTGTGGCTCCGGCGGGCAAACTCATCGGCATAGTGGGACCCAACGGAGCGGGCAAATCCACGTTGATCAAGGCCTGCATGGGGCTTTTGCCGTGTTCGTCGGGTTGGGTGACTGCGTTTGGCCGGCCGGTGACTCAATCCTTGAAACGTGTCGGATACGTGCCGCAGAGGGAGTCGGTGGATTGGGACTTTCCGGTCAGCGTCATGGATGTGGTTCTCATGGGGCGCTACGGACGGATTGGGCTCTTCAAAAGACCCAGTCCAGAAGATCGCCGGATTGCCCGTGACTGTTTGGAACAGGTTCAAATGCTGCCTTTCGCCGACCGGCAAATCTCGAATCTTTCCGGCGGGCAGCAGCAGCGGGTTTTCCTGGCGCGAGCGCTGGCTCAGGAGAGTGACTTGTACTTCATGGATGAACCCTTTACCGGGGTGGATGCCGCCACCGAATCGGCAATCATCTCGTTGCTGCAGGGGTTGCGTTCACGGGGCAAGACCATCTTGGTGGTACACCATGATTTGCCCACGGCTCGCACCTATTTTGATTGGTTGCTCCTCCTCAACATGCGGGTGGTGGCTTTTGGTCCGACCGAGGAGGTGTTCACTCCGGAGTTGCTCCAGAAGACCTACGGGGGCCGCCTGACGATCTTGAGTGAAGTTGCCGAGGCCGTTCGGGGCCAAGGCTCACTGACATGAGCGCTGCCCCCCTGGGAGATTCGACTCAGCCTTTTGGGCGACGGACCGGGTCCGGCCAACGGCTCATGGGCATGGGGCTGCGCTGGGCGGTGCTGTTCACGTCGGCCTTCACTGCGCAGGCCGCCAAGATCGGAGACCTGACCCAGACTCGATGGACCGAGCAGGCTTGGCGTTTTGTCACGTTGTCCGATCCGGTAGTGCGGTATGCCTGCCTGGGAACCCTCCTGCTGGGGATCTCCTGTGGCCTCTTAGGAAGTTTCTTGGTGGTGCGGCGGATGGCGCTGCTCGGGGACGCCCTTTCCCATGCGGTACTGCCCGGTGTGGCCTTGGGATTTTTATGGAATTTGGAGAAAGACCCGTTGGCCATCTTCATCGGTGCGCTGCTAGCCGGGTTGGCCGGTTCTGCAACCGTTTCGATTCTCACCCGAACCACACGTCTAAAAGAGGACACGGCTTTGGGCATGGTGCTGGCTTCTTTCTTTGGTTTGGGACTGTGCCTGATGTCGATGTTCCAGCGCCTGCCGACGGGCAACAAGAGTGGCATCGAGACCTTCCTGTTCGGTCAGGCCGCGGCTTTGGGTCCTGGAGATATTCAAGTGATGGGAGCGGTGACCCTGGTGGTGGTGGGTCTTTTAGGATTGGGCTACAAGGAGTTCCTGCTGGTGAGCTTTGATCCGGGGTTTGCCCGGGTCCTGGCACTCCCCACGGTGTGGTTTGAACGTCTGCTGGTGATGCTTTTGGCTTTTGCTGTGGTGTCCGCGCTCCAGGCGGTGGGCGTGGTCCTCGTTTCGGCCATGCTCATCATCCCCGCGGCGACCGCCTCGCTCCTCACAGATCGGTTTCATCGGATGTTGGTCTGGAGTTCCTGCCTCGGGATGATTTCTGGACTGAGTGGAGCCTTCCTTTCGTTCTTGGGCACACGGCTGCCCACCGGGCCGTTCATGGTGCTGTCGGCGAGCCTGCTCTTTGCCCTGGCCCTGCTGTTCTCGCCCCGACAGGGCATTGTGCCCCGTTGGTATCGGCAGCGCTCTCAACGGGTGCGTATCGAGCGGGAAAATACCCTCAAGGCGATTTATCAAGTGCTCGAGTCCGATGGATTTGCGTCGGAGACAATCACTGTGGCTGCTTTGACAGCGCGTCGTCGGTTGGCCCTCGCCGCCGTCGAGGCCGAGATCCGGTCGTTGGTCGCGGTGGAATTCGCAACCGCTTCCGGAGATCGGGTCGCGCTGACCCCGTCTGGATGGCAACGGGCCTGTGCCATCGTGCGGAACCACCGACTGTGGGAGCTCTACCTCACCCACGCCGCTCAAATCGCACCGGACCACGTGCACGACGATGCAGAGAAGATCGAGCACGTGCTGGGTGAGGCCATGGTTCGTGAATTGGAACGGCGGTTGCCCCGGATCGACACCGACCCACACGGGCGACCCATCCCGTCGCTCCCGGCTTCGATGGCGGGCGCCCACCTCGGTGCCGGTGGTGCCGGGGATCGTCCGGTGGGCTATGGAGGACGCTCATGACGCTGATCCCGGAGTTCCAAGCCCACCGCGTCTTCGTCGAACCTTGGACCACGGAGTTGGGAAGCCATGGGCTTATGGCTTTGGTGACATTTCTCGTGGGGGTAACGTGTGGGCTGATCGGCAACTTCCTCATCTTGCGTCGGATGGCGTTGGTGGGCGACGCCATCAGTCACAGCGTGCTGCCAGGTATCGCCGTGGCATTCCTGATCACGGGTTCCCGCGGCATCGGAGCGATGGTTTTGGGGGCGATGGTGGCCGCTTGGTTGACGCACGGGTTGATCGAACTGATCTCCCGCCATTCGCGACTCAAACAGGATGCGGCCATTGGCATCGCATTTTCCACGCTCTTTGCCATTGGGGTGGTCCTGATTGCCGTCTTTGCCGACAAGGTAGATTTGGATCAGGACTGCGTTCTCAATGGGGAATTGCCGATGATTCCACTCGAACCTCCGGTCCGGCTCGGAGGCTGGGCTCTGGGGCCGCCCCCATTGCTGAGGTTAGTTGGGGTCTTGGTGGTGTCCTTGGTGCTTCTGGTGACCTTCTACAAGGAATTGCTAATTACTTCTTTCGATCCCGGGTTGGCCGCCTGCCTCGGGATTCGGGTCGGAGCCATCCACCATGGATTGATGCTTTGGTTGGCCATGGTCGTGGTCGCCTCTTTCGAGGCGGTGGGTGCGATCCTCGTCATTGCGCTGCTGATCTTGCCCGGAGCCACGGCTTCACTATTGACCGATCGAATGGTTCCCCGCCTAGCCTGGACCACGGTCCACGCGGCCTTGAGTGCAATCAGTGGCATGCACCTTTCGGTGGCGCTGGATTGCTCGCCGGCCGGAGCGACGGTCGTGGCGGGAGCTGGTTGGTTTTGTGTGGTCTGGCTCTTAAGTCCGACCGAAGGACTCATCCCGCGTGCGTGGTGCCTCCGCAGGGGCTCGGTTGACAGCCGTCTTCGAAGCCCCGAACTTCGGCAACACAACGAAAGCCCCTAAGTATCCATTTCCAAACTTCTCTATGACTCCCATGAAGACTGTTTCCTCCCTCGTGTTGGTACTCCTCACCGGAACCCTTTCGGCCTTGGCTGCTTCCGGTTGGCAAACCGACTTTACGGCGGCCCAGACTGCGGCCAAGAAGGATGGCCGGGCCATCTTGCTTGATTTCACCGGATCGGACTGGTGCGGATGGTGTATTAAGATGAAGAAGGACTCCCTCGATCAGAAGGCGTTTCAGGAGTTCGCCGACAAGAAACTGATGTTGGTGGAGGTAGACTTCCCCAACAACAAAAAGCAGACCGATGAGGTGAAGAAGCAGAACGAGGGTCTTCAGAAAAAGTACGGCGTGGACGGGTATCCGACCTTCGTCCTGGTGGATCAGAACGGCAAGGAACTCGGCCGCCATGTCGGTTATCTCAAGGGCGGGCCTTCGGCCTTCGTTCAGAAGATCGAAGAGTGGACCAAGACTGGTGCCTCGAAGAAGTAATGGGCTTTACCAGCCGGGTTCAGGCGGACTATCGGTCTAACACCTTATCGGTTTAACACCTTATCGGTTTGAAATCTGCCTGAGGGCCTCAAAGAGGACGATCGCCACACAGTTCGACAAGTTGAGAGACCGCGCCTCGGGGTTGGCCATAGGGATGTCCAACCACTGTTCTGAGTGGGCCTGAAGCAGGGCCAGCGGAAGCCCCGCGGTCTCTCGACCGAACACGAGATAATCGTCCGGAGCGAATTCGGCTTGGGTGTACCGACGGGGAGCTCCTTGTTCAACGAACCAAAGTCGGCTGCCGGTCGCGAGGTGGGTCTGGAACTCGTTCCAAGTGGACCACCGTTTCCAAGTGACGAGTTTCCAATAATCCATGCCAGCCCGAGCCAGTCGTTTGTCATCAATCTCAAAGCCCAGCGGCTCAATGAGATGGAGGGTGGAACCGGTGGCCGCGCACAATCGGGCGATGTTGCCCGTGTTGGGGGGGATTTCAGGTTCGACGAGGACGATGTTCACGGAACGTAGTGCGGTCGGGTGGGGACCGTGCAGATCTGCGCTGGCGGGGGCAATCGGGAATAGCCCGTCTTGACGCTTGATCCGGCAGATCCGGATTGGATGATCCGAACTCAATGTCTGCTGAATCCTCTCCAGAACCTGCGCCGTTCTGGACAACTCCGGAATTTCCCCGGGTGCTGCCCTTTGCGGTATTTCTCCTCATTGGAAGCCTGGCCGGAAAATTCTTTCCCGGTTCAGAATACTGGATTTATGCCCTCAAGACCCTGGTGGTTGCCGGGCTGGTTTGGGTGCTGCGGGCGCGCCTTCCAGAGATGGAGTGGCGTTTTACGGCATCCTCCATCGGTGTTGGAGTCACGGTTGCTGTGGTTTGGATCGGAATGGATGGACTCATCCCGTCGTTGTCCGACCTCTACGACCGCGTCTCGACTCTTTGGACGGGTCGACCACCGGAGCCGCAGCCGGTCGATCCGCCTTGGAATCCATTGGCTTTCTTCAAGAACAACCCAGCTCTGGGATGGGGATTTCTGGCGATCCGGGTGGTGGGGCGTTCGGTGCTGGTACCGATGATCGAAGAGGTGTTTTACCGATCGTTCTTGTATCGAATGATTATTCGTCCGGACTTCCTGGAAGTGCCCCTGAGGACTTGGAATCCCATGGCGTTCGCCGGAACTTGTCTGCTCTTTGGATTGAGCCATCCGGGTCAATGGTTGGCGGCCATTGTTTGCGCAGCCTTGTATCAGGGATTGGTCGTGAGAAATGGGCGGATCGGGGATGCTATGGTGGCTCATGGGGTGACCAATGGTATTATCAGCGCTTACGCCATCAGTACCGGCCAGTGGCAGTTCACCTGAACCCAGCCAACCCGGATCCGAGAGCCCGCTTTCATGGAACAGAGATTCGCAGCCACTGGCGTGGAGGCATCAACATCGGTGCCGATCAACCTCCGCTCCACGGCCCTTCCACCGTGTGTCGTCTTCGAAGACAACGATTTGCTGGTGGTGAATAAGCCGCCGGGTTGGAACACCCATGCCCCGAGTCCGTATGCGGGCGAGGGGGTGTATGACTGGCTGCGCCATCGGGAACCGCGTTGGGCTGAGCTGTCGATCTTGCACCGCCTCGACAAGGAAACCTCTGGACTGATGGTCTTCGGTAAAACTTCTTTGGCCAATCGGTCCCTGACGCAGCAGTTCGAAGAGCGCCGGGTGGAGAAGGTGTACCGATTGCGGACCGACCGGCCGATCCAGGCCGCCGACTGGATCGCTCACTGGGCCGTGGTGAGGGCCGGGGATCATTACGTGGCCCGTCCCCAGGCTGTCGGGCTCGATTCAGCGGAGACGCGCTTTCAACGGGTCGCCCACGGCAACGGTTGGACGGAATGGGAGGCTTATCCGCGAACCGGACGGACCCATCAGATTCGGGTCCATGCAGCCCAGGGCGGCATGCCATTGCTGGGGGATTCACTCTACGGAGGCGGCCCTGCCGCTTGCCTTCATTTGTCTGCCTATCGCCTGGCTTTCGAGCACCCGAGGACGGGAGATCCAGTGAGTTGGTCGGTGGATCCCCAGTGGGATCACGACCCGCGGAGTCTCTTGCGCCAAGCGGTTATTAATCCCTCGGAGACCGATGCGTATCGATGCTTGCACGGAGCCTCGGATTCCGGCGGGAGTGGCTTCTACCTGGATGCTTTAGGGCCCTTTCATTTGCTTCACAGCGATTCGGACGCCCCAAGAAGCCTCGAGGTCGGAGGGGGTATCAAGGCCGTCAAC
>SXXZ01000127.1 GCA_005789375.1 Verrucomicrobiales bacterium
ACCCCTTCACCAGTGTGGCCCAAGACTTTGATATCATCGTCCGCGACACCGATCCCGGACCAGCCGTCGCCACACTGGAAATTTCCGGCAAACCGGGTGGCGCTTGGAATCTTCATCTACGGGCCACCTCGGGAGTCAGCTCTCAAATTGAGCAAAGCCTCTCGCTCGGAGGCACCTGGACCCAACTGCCTGGCGTCACTGCTGTGGTTGGAAAGGGCCTCTCGGAGGCCGTAACCATCCCTTTGCCCAGCAACTCGGCGACAAATCTCTTTTTAAGAGCCCGCCAGTTGTAATGTGACGGCGGGGCGGCAGATTTCCCCTCTTGGGATGTGTCTTAGTCCCGTTTTAAACCGTGTCCCCAAATCCACCGAACCCTGAGCGCCCCTTACTCCGAGCCCTCATCGTTGAGGACTCCGAGTTTGACGCGCTCATCCTGGTCAACCACCTGCGTCAAGGTGGCTGGCGGGTAGAGTCCAAGCGGGTGGCCAGCGCTGAGGCCTTTTCACAGGAGTTGCAGACCGGCAACTGGGACCTCGTTCTGTGCGACCACTTCATGCCCGGGTTCAGCGCACCCCAGGCCTTGGTTCTCTACAAAGAGTCCGGCAAGGACATGCCCTTCATCATCGTGTCGGGCGGTATCGAAGAAGGCGTAGCTATCGAAGCCATGAAGTCTGGAGCTCACGACTTCATGACTAAGGGATCCCCCGGCCGCCTGGTGCCCGCCATCCAGCGCGAATTGCGTGAAGCCGCCGTCCGTGCCTCCAGCAGACTGGCCGAAATATCCCTGCGAGAGAGCGAGTTGCGCTACCGATCGGTCTGGGAAAACTCGACCGACGGAGTGCTACTCATCGATTTGGAAGGGGCCATCCGCTTCGGTAATCCGGCCGTAAAAACCATCTTCGGCTGGGAGGCTGAACAAATCTGTGGAAAGACCCTCGATTTTCTTCAGACATCGGCCACCGCACCGGGTACCTGGAAGACGGCCGCCGAGGCCGAAGACCGCAGGGTCTTCGAATCCTTCGCCCGCCGTTCCGACGATTCAGAAGTCGAAGTCGAAATCGGCTTCACCCAGATGCGGATGGGGCAACAGCAATGGCTCGTCGCCTTCATTCGGGACATCAGCCAGCGCCGTCGCCACGAGGCCGAAATACGCAAAACGCGACAGGAGTTCGCTGCGGCTCGCGAGATCCAGTCCCGCCTTTTCCCCAAATCCTCACCCCGGGTGCCGGGATTCGATATCGCCGGGGTTTCCCATGCCGCCGAGGCCACGGGCGGAGACTCTTTCGATTACCTGCCCTTGCCGGATGGCTCTTGGGGCATCTTGGTGGCCGATGTGGCCGGACACGGAATGGGACCCGCTCTCCTCATGGCAGAGACTCGTTTCTGTCTTCGCATGACGGCCCGATTGGTCTTCAGTCCGGCCGAAATCCTGACCCAAGCCAACCGGCTCTTGGCCGAAGACCTCGGCGGCGACAATTACGTGACTGCGTCCTTGGCTGCGATCCATCCCGAGACCCGAACCTTGCGTCATGCCAGCGCAGGCCACCCGGCGACCTGGGTCCTCGATGCGACCGGCCAGATCAAAGCCAGCCTGCGTCGAACCGGCAAACCGCTCGGGCGGCAAGGCCTCATCGCCTACGGTGAGAATCCTGAAATTATTCTAAATTCGGGCGACACCCTGCTCCAACTCACCGACGGCATCGACGAAGCCATGCGCGCCGACGGGAGTCTCTTCACCGTGGAGCGGGTTTTGGATCTCATCCGCAGCCAACCGGGAATGCCGGCCGCCGATTTGGCAGAACTCATTTGCAGCGAGGCCCGAGCCTTCACTCAACCGGAACCGCAGACCGATGACTTCACCGTGGTCATCGTCCGGGTCCTCTGAGAGCCTCAGCGCAACGCCATGGCCATGAGGCATTTCTTCACCGGACCCTGGATCAAGTGTGAGCTCTTGCAAACGTGGCTCGAGAAGCACGGCATCGAGTCCACCATCGAACCCGTAGAACCCATCACGGGTGAACCCACCCTTTTGGATCCCGAAGATTTGGACCGCGAAGTGCGAATCCTCGTCCCGGAAGCCGATTTTTCCAGGGCCCACGACTTGTTTTTCACCGAACGCGAAGGAGAACTGTGAATCCGGAATCACTGAACGCCCGACTCGAACAGACCGAGGCTTCCCTCGCCCACCTCGAGCGCAACTACGACGCACTCAACTCGGTGATTATTGACCAGAGCAGAACGATCACCCGACTTCAAAAACAGCTAGAGATCCTCGGGGAGACCTTGCGCGGCCAAGATGTGGACCGCACTCAGCCTCACAACCAGAAGCCGCCGCACTACGCGCCCTGAGCAGGGACGATCTCTGGGTGGTCCGGCTCAACGTGGCGCTTTCGGAGAAATCGCCCTACCTCGGAGGTGCTTGGGTAAGGCTGATCTTGTGGCCACCCGGATGTAGTCCGAGGACTTCCGAGATAGAGTCCGATCTCCGAGCGTTCCGTGTCTGCGGCGGACCGATCTCTGGGGTGGTCCGTGCCCGCGGACATGGCGCTTTCGGAGAAATCGCCCTACCTCTGAAGCGCTACGCCCTACCTTGGGTCGCTCGGCCCTGCCCCTGAAGCGCGCTGCGCCCTTAGCCTTGGACCGTGACGACGGCGTAGTTGCGACGCCCCTTGCGCAGGAGCAAGTGCTTGCCGAAAAGCAGGTCGTCGGTGGTGACGGCCCTCTGGACTTCCCCGACGCGCACATTGTTGAGCGAAGCTCCGCCACCCTGGATATCCGTACGGGCTTGCCCCTTGCTGGCCGACAAGCCGGCTTGCACGAGCAATTCAATGAGCGGCATTCCGGCACCGGCCAGGCGACTGGCTTCCAGAGCATGGGTCGGCACCTCTCCGAGCAATTCGTTGAAGGTGCTTTCACCGACGCCCGCCAAATCGCCACCAAAGAGGATTTCGCTGGCACGGACCGCTTCCTGAGCCGCCGCCTCTCCATGAACGAGCGTCGTTACCTCACGGGCCAAGGTTTTGTGCGGAGCCCGTGCCCCTGGGTTAGTAACCAGATCCTGCTCCAGAGCCGCAATTTGATCGGCCGGGAGGAATGTCAGCACCTTCAGGAGCTTGATGACATCGCGGTCGTCGCTCTGGACGAAGAACTGATAAAATCGATAGGAGCTGGTCCGCTTAGAATCGAGCCAGACGGCCCCTGAGGCGCTCTTGCCGTACTTGGTGCCATCGGCCTTGGTCAGCAGGGGCAGGGTCAGCCCCCACACCGGCACGCCGAGCTTCTTACGGCACAGTTCGGTTCCCGCAGTGATATTGCCCCACTGGTCGGTGGCACCGATTTGGAGTTCACAGTTTGATTGGCTGCGCAGGTGATAGAAATCATAGGCCTGCAGCAGCATGTAGCTGAACTCGGTGTAGCTGATGCCATTGTCGCGGTCTTCCATGCGGGCGCGGACCGACTCCTTGGCCACCATGGCGTTGACGGTGAAGTACTTACCCACGTCGCGCAGGAACTCGAGGTAGGAGATGGGCCCGAACCAATCGAAATTGTCCACCAGGCGCGCGGCATTGCTCGGGGCGTCGAAGTCCAGGAACCGGGCCAACTGCTCCTTGATCGAAGCGATGTTGTGCTTCAGCACCTCCGGGGTCAGCAAGTTGCGCTCCGAAGAACGACCGCTGGGGTCACCAATCATGCCGGTTGCTCCACCGGCCAATGCGAGCGGCACATGACCGGCGAGTTGGAAACGTCGCAGGCACAGAAGCGGCACCAAATTGCCCACGTGCAACGAATCGGCCGTGGGATCAAAGCCGCAATACAAGGTCAGCGGTCCCGTGGCGAGCCGGGCAGACAAGGCTTCCAGGTCGGTGCAATCGGCGTAGAGGCCCCGCCAGCGCAGTTCGTCGAGAATGTTCATCGGCGGGCCGATTCAATCACAGAGCTCGGCCGGCGCAAACAGCGCTTCGCTTTCCGGCCTCTCAACGTCCTCCAGCCACCGGGCTCTGGCCGTCTTGAACACACCGGAAACCCAGATGAGAACTGCCCGTGTCCACGGCACCCTTGCCCCGAGTACCGATGAGGAATCGGGCGCAGTACTGGTCGCTGCAGAGAAAGGATCCACCCCGATGAACTCGCTTGGGGACACCCGGTTCATCCGGATCCAGACTGTCGGAGGGTCCGCGCGGATTGCGAACGACCGCGCCCTCGACCGACCGCAATCGGTAAGTATCCGGGCGATACCAATCGCTGCACCACTCCCAGACATTGCCCGCCACATCGTAGAGACCCAACCCGTTGGGTGCGTACTGGCGCACTGGAGCGATGCCTCGAAATCCGTCCAACGCAGCATCGGCATCTGGAAAGCGTCCTTGGAAAGCGTTGCACCGCCAGCGCCCGTTTTCTTCCAACCGCACATCGCCCCACGCGTAGGTCTTGCGATCCAACCCGCCGCGGGCGGCAAACTCCCACTCTGCCTCGGTAGGCAAGCGCTTGCCCGCCCACCGCGCATAGGCCTCAGCATCCGCATAAGCCACATGGACCACTGGCAGGTTTCCCCGGCCCTCAAGGGAACTGCCCGGACCTTCCGGATGCCGCCACTGGGCCCCAGGAATATACCGCCACCACTGGAGCGGATCCTCCAGCGTCACCGGGCCTTCCGGCTGCACAAAGACCGCGGCACCGGGAACGAGCAGGGCCGGATCGGCTCCGGGGAAATCCTCGGCCTGGGGCGCATGCTCGGCGACCGTGCGATAACCCGTCGCCGCCACAAAGCGCGCGAACTGGTCGTTGGTCACCTCGGTTTCATCCATCCAAAATCCGTCCACGAACACCCGATGGACCGGATCCGAATCCGTGAACCCATCCCGCAGCCCCGAACACATGGGCTCACCCGCCCCAAGGCCCGAGCGCAAGGCAACGGTCGTGTCCGCCCCCGGACCTCCCATCGAAAACTCGCCGCCGCCAATCCACACCATACCAACAGGAGCCACCTTCAGCATCACGGTGTTGGTTGCCGCAGCGGGAGCGGGAGTCACTGGGTCAGAATTTTGCCCACAGCCCCACCCCATCCCAAGGGCCGACAACGCGAGAGCGATCGCAAACAGGGTTCGAACAGAGCGTTGTCTGAAGTCTGGGGGCTGCATGGGCTTGAAAGAGCAGGATCTAGGTTTACCGACGCCACCGGTCCACACCGGCCCAAGCCAACAACGCCATGCCCACCGGGGTGCCGGTCAACGACGTGGGGATGGCCGCCACCAGGCCCAACACCAGCGCTTTGGCCAAGGCGGATCCCCAGCGATCTTTCTTGAGCCGCCGCTGGAACCACACCGTGGGAATAAACACCGACAGAAAGCTCAGAGGCACAGTCACCCACCAGGTGACCACCGCCCAATCGGCAAGGTTCCACAAGTTGTCTACGGCCACCAACACACCGGCGGCCAGCGGATGAATTGGCGTCCCCGAATGAACCGCATGAGCCGACGGCGGGTTCACTTTCAGAATGGACGAAGGCTTCGTCACAGTAGCATTCCTTGATCCGACCCCTCCCAGGGCAGCCCCAGTTCGGAGAGCAGGCTGCGGAACCCCCACTGGCGGTACATTCCACCCAGGCGCTCGCGGCGCGTGGCATCCGGCGGCTCGATGCGCAGGGTCTCCAAAGCTGGGCCTCCGGAAAGACTCGTCTGGAGAGCAATGAGGCGTTGGTTTCGCTGCAACTGTTCGACCGAAGCCTGAAGGTTGGACCGTTGCGACTCCGACTTCACCTCGCCCAATCGCGACATCAGCGCTTCGATGGTGCCGTATTTCTGAAGAAGTTGGGTGGCGGTTTTTGGCCCCACTCCCGAAACCCCAGGAATGTTGTCTACCGCATCTCCGATCAAGCTCAGCCAATCGACCACCTGATCGGGCTGAACCCCCGTCTTGGCCTCGACCTCGGCCGCCGTCCAAACTCTTTCAGTCTTGTCGTTGGGATTGTAGAGACCCACCCGGTCGCTCACCAACTGCATAAAATCCTTATCAGAGCTGGCCACGACCGTCCGCCATCCTGAGGCCTCGGCCCTTTTGGCGTAGGTCCCGATCCAATCGTCTGCCTCCGTCTGCGCTTGGCTCCAGGCCGCGATGCCCGCCGCCTCAAGCCAACCCTCGATCTGAGGAAATTGCCGTTCGAGATCTTCGGGCGTCGGTGACCGCTGCTGTTTGTACTCGGGCAACTCAGCCATGCGCTCAGCGGCCAGGCCGCGATCCCACAACACCAACCGATGGGTCGGGCGGAGAATGGTCTCCATCTTCTGGAGCATTTTTATGAACCCGTAGATGGCATTGGTGGGCGCGCCCTCTGGTGAATTCAACGAACGGATCGCATAGAAAGCTCGGTAGGCATACGCGTGGCCGTCCACCAGCAGCAGGGTGGGCAATGGATCCGTCGACGACATGTTTTAACACGGTGCGGACAGCGCCTCGGCCAGACAAGAACACCTTTCAAGAGCAGGACACTCCAAGACAGCGCACTGCAGCCTTTACCGGTCAGTTCATCGTCTGGAAAAAACGTGAAACAAGAGCAATCTCGATGACCCATCCGAGAAAAACCCTCTTTTCCTGAAAGTTTTCCTAATTTTTCCCGCGTTGACGCTTCCTTGCTCCCAGATAGTCTGAGCGTTCTACGTCCGCGCGATTACCGCGTTCTCATTCAAAGACACAATTAGCAATTATGCCGAAAGCTCTGAAATACGTTTACACCTGGGGTAACAAAAAAGCCGATGGCGATGGCTCCATGAAGGCCCTCCTGGGCGGCAAAGGTGCCAACCTGGCCGAAATGACCCGCATCGGCCTTCCGGTGCCTCCGGGATTCACCGTCACCACCGAGGTGTGCACCTACTTCTACGCCCACAAGAAGACCTACCCGAAGGAACTCCAGTCTCAGATGGAGGCCGGCGTGGTCAACATGGAGAAGATCATGGGCACCAAGTTCGGCGCCACTTCTGGGATGCCGCTGCTGCTGGCAGTCCGCTCCGGCGCCCGGGATTCCATGCCCGGCATGATGGACACCATCTTGAACCTGGGCCTCAACGACCAGTCTGTGGTCGCCCTCGAAGCCGCCACCAAAAATGGCCGGTTCGCTTGGGATTGCTACCGCCGCTTCATCCAGAT
>SXXZ01000128.1 GCA_005789375.1 Verrucomicrobiales bacterium
GAGCCAGGACTATTCTGGCTTGGGCATCTTGGAACCCAGTCGGATGTATTCCCAGAGCGCGCGAATGGTCTTGGGCCCATCGCCTTCCAGCACATCGGCCAGGGCACTCTTACCTTCTTCATCAAAGTAAGCAGGCATCTTGGAATTGGGGTCTATGGAAACGGGATTGCGGAGCCAGCGCCGATAGAAGTCGGGCTGCAAACGTTCAAAGGAGTGAGCCAAGTTGATGCCTGGTGCCTCGAAGACTTGGGTCGCTCCGAAGTCGCCGACGCTGTGGCAGGAGATGCAAGCGAAGCCGCCGGAGGTACCGATGAGCTTGTGGCCCACTTTGGCTAATTCGGCGTCGGGAACGTCATCCGCCTCTGTTATTGGGGCCAATCCATGCGCGGTGGCCAATCCTTGTCCCAGGAACGCGGCGTGGGTGGGGAAAGCCGGCATCCGGGATTCAAGCCACGGGCGGGGTTTCCAGGACTCCGATCCACCGATGAAGCGGCTGGCCCACTCGGGCTTGAGTTTACCACCGAGGAGCTCCCAGGTAGGAAAGCCTTCGAATTTCCCATGGCATTCCCGGCAATTGAGGGACACCGACTGGCGTTCCAGGAAGTCCGCGGCCGTGTGTCGGGTGAGCGAAGAGCGGTCGGTCCGACCGAAGGCCGCCAGCGCCTGGCGATCGGCGGACGAGAGAGTATACCGGGGTGCTTTGGATTCAGCGGTGGGTGAGGCTGCCAAGCAACCGGCCGACCAGGCCTCGGGCTTGAGTGTGGCTAGAGCGGGAGCTTTGTAGGCGTTGGGGAGGTCTAGGGTGTGACAGTTGAGGCAGCCGGAGTTTTGGACCAAGTTCTTGCCCTTGAGGATGAGTGCCTCATCGGAGGGGATAGAACGTTCCGAGGGTTTGTCAGCGGCCGATTCGAGGTAGGCAGCCAGCTGGGAGGCTTCGTCGTTGGAGAGCTTGAAGTCGGGCATCCCGATCCATGCGAAGTGTTCCGAGGGCTTCCGGAGGAAGGAGACCAGGGCCCCCGGCTTGAATTTGGCCAGCACCTGTTTTTGGGAGATCTTGGCCGGGTCGGCCTTGGTGTCTTCGGGAGCCACGTGGCAGGCGACGCAGTGGAGTTTCTCATACAGGGACTTACCGGCTTCCACGAGTTCGGCCGTAGAGGCCGCAGCCGGTGAAGGAGGGTTCGCTGCCTTGAGTGAACCGAGAAAGGCGGCAATTGCGTCGGAGTGGGTGGCGGCGTCCGCTCCGTGGAAGAGCGCGGGCATAGGAGTGCCGGGTCGCAGGGATTCTGGGTTGGCGATCCATTGAGCCAGCCACGTCGAGTTCCGCCGGGATCCAATTCCACCAAAGGCCGGAGCGTCGGCCGTGAGATCGGGCATGCCGCCCTGGGTGGTGTGACAGTGCGAGCACCGGAGTTCAGCAAACAAATCGCGGCCTCGTCGCAGTTGGTTGGCGGAGGAGATGTCAGCGTTGGCCGTGTGGCTGAGGGCGCCCACGGGGATGGGATTGAAGGGAACCTCTTTGCCGGACCAATACACTCGCACCAGGGCTTCACCCGACTTGGGAGCCGTGTATTCGGTCAGGATTTTGTTGGCCCCCTTGTTGAGTCGGACCTTCGAGCTCTCGATCCAAGCCGGGCTTTTGCCGTCGGCATCGAGGACCACCGCATCATTAATGGAAACCTTGAGGTGCCCGGTGAAGAGCCCATGGAAGGAGTACTCGCCGCGAAGGTCGACGGACAGCTCACCAGTCCAGGCTGAGGTGAAGGGCCCTGGGATTAAGAAGGGCGTAGCAGGTTCGCCCGAAGGCACAAATAGGGCGATTCCGTCAGCAGTACGGTGATCGGATGAGGTTCCTGATCGCAGTGTTTGGGCCAGACCGGCAGCAGGTTCGGCAGCCATCAGGCCATTTGGGCAGAGGAGCCCAAGGCAGATCGCGGTGAGGTGCACCATGCTGCGAATGAAGAGGCAAAAGGAACGCACGGTCGTAGCGTAGAGATTGGCCCATTGGAGGGTCAAGCGAGCCTCCCTTCGGATGAAAGGTATAAGAAATTAAAACCAACTCATGAGGCATCAATCGGGTCGAGCGGTGTCGCCGACTTGGGGAGCGCCTTCCAGGATGTCGGCGGCGGCCGTTGTCGGATTGCTCCATCGGGACAACCGGACTCGGCCCACGCGGTTGGTGGAACGGTATACTTCTAGAAGGGAGCCGGTGGGTGGCAGAGTGCTGAAGGAGTAATCCATCACCACAAACTGGAGGCGCTCATTGACCAGAACCACGGAGCCAACACTCCCGTCTAAAGGGTGGATGACGGCAGGGAAGTCCGGAGCGGGCATGAGTATCCGAGCTTTTGAGGTGGCGGTGCATCCTGAGAGGGCCAATAAACCGCAGCCCAGAGCGGGCCCGAACACGAGAACCCATCCCAGGCGACGTAACCCAATCAAGCGGGGGGGTTGCATGGCGGACAGACAAGCATGCCTAGCCATCAGGTCAATCGTCAGGAATGTCCAAATTTGTCCCCCGACGCGAGGGATTGCTCCCCAGGGGCCTGCGGTTATGCTGCCGGGTATGGACTGGCAGAAATTAGCGGCTCTGAGCGTGGTGGGAATCACGCTGGCGTTGTTCCTGTGGGCCCGATGGGCACCGCGAAAAGGGCTCCGTTTGCTGGGCAGCCGCGGAGGAGGTTGTGGTTGTTCGGGTGGCTCGTCGGCTCCAGGGTCGGCCGGATTGATCGTGCAAGGTCGGCGCGGAGAGCGGCCC
>SXXZ01000129.1 GCA_005789375.1 Verrucomicrobiales bacterium
ACGCGGTGAACCGGTTGAAGGTGTAGGCCTGGCAGCCGATGGCGAACCCGCCGATGCGGTATTCGGCCGGGATGGGTTCGGCCCAAAGCGAACCAGCCAGGGTGACGAGGGATGCCAGAGCCGTGAGGCGGAGAATCGAGAGGGATTTCATGAGATGGGGAGTGCAGGACATGGAAGCGAAGTCGCGCCCAATTCTCAACACCCAACCCGTATTCCAGTCGGCCTCAAAAATCCCCCGTTCCATGGAACGGGTGTTGGCCTCCGGTGGTTCATCAGGGTGGGCTTCTCGCCGTGCATCGGCTTCCACGAGGTTCCGGGAGATTGGCGCCCCTCAAAGAGTCTCGACCGGTTTTGGGCCGAAGCCTGGTTTGCGGGTTCGGGCGCCAGACTTGACTGGGGTCGGGGATATCAGCGTTTCATGAGCCATCAACACGGCGGTCATTCAGGCTGCCTTTGAATGGATCCATGACGTTCGAGATTTTCAGGCAGTGGACACGATGGGTGTTCGGGCTTGTGGCCGTAGGGTGCTGCGTCAACGCTGCCGATTTCTACGTTTCACCCAGCGGAAAGGACTCCCATTCGGGGACTTCGCCGAAAGCACCCTGGAAGACCTTGCAGCGGGTCAACCGGCACATCGCGGATCATCGTCTCGCGCCCGGGGATGGCCTGTTTCTCGAGGGTGGGGCCACCTTTGATGGGGGGCTTCGCATCGAACATGCCGGTGGCGGAACGCGGCAATCACCAGTTCGAATCACCAGCTACGGACGCGGGCAGGCGACCCTTCGCCCAGGCCAGGAATCCGGCCTTCTCATCCGAGAGACTTCTTGGATCACGGTTTCACAACTGAAGATCATTGCCTCTCCCGGCAACCTGGGGGATGGCATCCGCTGTGATCGGGACCAAGAAACCCCGGAGCGAGTGGCCGGAGTGGTGATTCAGGACTGTTCGATCACGGGCTTCGGATGGCACGGAATCATGGTGGATGCCAGCCAGCGTTCGATGGGGTTTGAAGGCGTCACGATCGAACGTTGTCTGACGTCCAGTAACCGCTATGCCGGCATCATGGTGTACGGAGGCAATCCGGCGGGGCGGAGTTCTCGGCCTCATGCGCGGGTCCAGATCGAGGATTGCGTCGCCGTGGGAAATCCCGGCGATCCTGATGAACGGAAACACCACTCGGGCAGTGGCATTTTCATCGATGGAGTCGATACCGCCCTCATTCGAGGCTGTGTCGCAGCGGGCAACGGAGCTGCGTGTCGCAACGAGCGCGGAGGTCCGGTGGGTATCTGGGCTCACGCCTGCCGTCGAGTGACGATCGAGGGTTGTGAATCCTACGGGAACCAGTCCTGCCTCCGGGATGGCGGCGGGTTCGATTTGGACGGGGGATGCGAGGAGAGTTCTTTGATCCGAAACTTTTCACACCACAACCACGGTCCGGGATTCTTGGTGTACACGTATTCGGGTGCTGCTTATGCCGACCGTGATTGCCAGGTTCGGGAGAATATCTCGTGGAACGATGGTGCCAGAAGCTCCGGCTATGCAGGAATCCAGTTGGGCTCGGAAGACGGATGTCAGATCACCGGTTTGATCGTGGAACGCAACACCGTGATCGCACCGGTCGAATCCGTGGCGGCGGTGCGTGTCATGGGGCGTTCCATTCAGGCCTGCATCCGAAGCAATCTGGTCGTGGTTCCCACGCACGGAACCTTGGTCTCCATCTCCGGTTTCGAGCATCGGGTTCGCTTCGAGGACAACCGCTATTGGAGAGCCGATGGGAAGCCCGTGTTTCTGGTCGATTTCCAATGGACCATTCCCGCCCTGAATGCCTGGCACAACGCCACCGGGCCCGATCACCGATTCGTTGCAGTGGGTGAGCTCTTCACAGATCCAGAACTGCGGCTTCCTCAGACTCCCGATTTCAAATCGATGCGACGGCGGCCCTCATGGCCTCGAGTGTCCCACCGGTTTCTTTCCGAGTTTGGTGCCCCAGAGAAGCCCGGGGTTCCTTGAGTTTCGGGTCCTGAATTTCCGATCGAAGTTCCGTTCGCGGCAGCCCCGAGCAAAGGAGGCTCTTTTCTACGCGTCGCTGTTGGCGGCCTGCCATCAGGCCAGGTACCAGGCGGGAACGATCAGGGTTGTAAAGAAGAGGCACAGGCCGAAGTTCTGGTACACGTTGGGCACCAGAGAGATTCCCTGGTGCTCGGCGATTTCGATGCCGAAAAAGTGTGCGATGAGCCCAATCATAACGCACTGGATAGTCTCGAAATAGGCCCGATTGCGCAGCGTCAGCTCCCGCTCATAGATGTGATAATCGAATGCACTGCCAACAAAGCTGTGGGCACTCATGAACAGGAGGATGGACAGGATTGTGCCTACCACCAGACACACTCTCAGAAGTACTAGGAGTCCGGGCCGGTCGGTCTGAAGGAAGAATTTACCGAAGCACCCTCCCCAGAGAGCCACGATGGCGATACGCGACAGTCTCAAGGTGGTCTGGGCCGAAAAACGGAAATAATGGGAGGGGAGTTTCATGGGACAGGCACGAGGTTCAGAGGGGGCCGGTGATGGATAAACCAGAACTGGGCTTCACGTGCGCTGGATTAGGCGGGCTAGGGCGACGCAGGGCCACTGAATCTGAACTGGGATTTTAATTTCGGAGGCTCACGTGTTCGAGGCGGTAACGGTACGTCTCTGAGTTCGTGCCAGGTTGGGTGTTTTTCTCCAAAAGGGCCGCTCCCAATTCGTCCCAGAGGGAAGGGATTGTCGAGGCGGGCAATCTCTGCTGGATCTGGACTGACCGCGCCGGTTCGCTGGATAACTCACTCAGGGAAGCCCGGAGCCGTCGGTTCAATCCGGTATACTCCACGCTGAAGCGGTAGGGATATCCGGCTTTCATGCCTCCGGGGATGGCTAGAGCCCAAGACTTCGACTTACCGTTCGATGCCAAAACCAATCGCGCCTGGTCCGCCGACGCGATCTGGAGCGTCAGCGAGTGGCGGTCAATCGGCTCATCGGCGGCGAAGAATCCCAGTATCATTGGGTTATTTGGAGTGTTGCCGAAGGATTCGATGCGGAAATTCAGTGCGGCTTGGAAAGAGGTGTTTTGGGGCGAAAGCCGGATGGGATGCACATAGCGTCGGCGCTGGGGAGCTTGGGATGAGGCCGCGACCGAATTCGACTTCCGCGCCGTCGGCCATTTCCCCGTGATGTTGACGGCCCGGGACTCCTTAGACCAGGCATAGGGGACCGCCTCGAGGCTCATCAGTGGCACTTCATGCGCCGGGTTGGCCTTGCGGCCGAGACTCAGCATGTCGAAGTCGAAGTGCCAACCGCGTTGCAGTGGGTCGCTAGAAAAATCCTCGCTGAGTGTCTCAACGGCTTCGGTGCCGGTGTTGAAAGTCCGGTTGCCGATGGCCGCCAAGAACGGGTTGATGCCCGCCGCAGGAGTTTGGCCGTAGTGCGTGTGCTCCGACCACATCCACACGTATTCGTCACTGTAGGCCAATGCCAGCGGCAGATTGCTCCATAAGGAGGATTTAGTTCCACTCGGCCATCCGGGATAGAGGTCCCACGGGTCATCCTCGACCCACGCCGCCATCCCGGTTTTCACAAACCGGTCGTACTTCGGCGGGTTGCCGCTCAGCGAACGCCATTCTTTAATCCAGGCGCGTGCCGCCTCATAGCGGTCGCGATCCCCGGCGAAGCCTTCTTGCTTGCCGTCGTTGGCGGCATTGAACGTCCCCGGTCCCTGACCGTAGTAGAACGTGTTTTCGTAGCCATGGATGAGTTGGCCCGGGGACTCGATGCCATCGAGCACACCGTCCAGAAACGGAATGCTCCCTTGCAGCGGTTCGTAGCCCACCGCATCGGGAGACCAGGCGAAGGTCAGAATGATTTTTACGGCCGGCAATTGCGCCTGGACGGCTTTGATCCATTGGGCTCCCCGGCGGCGCAGCACTTCGGGAGAGTCCTTCCCGAGGGGGAATTTGAGGTTGGCTGGTCGATGGGTCTCAAACTCCGGGACCCCCGACTTCGTTCGCCAGCGGTAGTTGCCGTACTGTTCTGTATCTAACCAGAAGCCCTGGAGATGGGCTTCACGGCACAGCCGTGCCGCCATGGCGGCATTGTGCTCCACGATGGCCCAGTCGCGATCGTTGGAGAGGTCAGGAGTGAAGCGACCGCGTGCCCCGTCGACGAGTGTGCAGTTCAGAAAATTGTCGGTGAGCGTTCCCCAGCGTACCGAGTTGAGGTCCGCCACGATGGGAGCGATCGCTTCGTAGGGCAGTTCCACGGTGTTCCACAGCAGTTCGTGGAGGAAATATCCGCGAGGAGCCAGTCCCAGTCGTTCTCCCCATTCGGCCGGCAGGATCGCGGGCACGACGTACCCATCGTAGGGAAAGGAGGCCGCGAACTCGGGGTGTTTTGCCAAGTAGTGCGAAGTCACGGCGTTCTCACCGCCGGTGGTGCCAAACTGGCCGCCACCGATGCTCTTTTTCCCCCGCAATTCTTTCGGACGCGCCCACGGCTTAGGCTGGGGATCTCGGTGGGTCTCCACTCGAACCCAAGCCACGGCGACCGAACCGGCTTGATGACTAGGATCTAGACGTAGCCTGACGCCTGTTCCCATGGGTGGAAGCGGGATGCGGTACTCGTGCCACAGTCCGTCGTTTCGAATAACAAAGGCTCGGCTGTTGCTCTCCGAAAAAGTGGTCCCGTGATAAATCTGCCCCATCGAATCGGCATTCGATCGCATCCGAATCGTGACTGTCACACATTGATCGGGTGGAAAGTCCACCGGTGGCCCGGTGAGGTTCGGATCGGAAGCAGTGACGGTCATCGTCCAGCCTTCCCGAGTGATGCGGTCGTGGGTCACTCCGGCGTTGGTTGTCCAACCTTGGGTTCCCCGGGCAAAGTCCCAGAATGCGAGAACGCCCTCGCCGCGGGCGGCCAATGCCAGCAAAACAAAACACCCAGCCAGAAGGAACCGAGCATGGAAATTCGTCATCAAAACCCAGCCACTGGAAAAGCCACGAGGCGACGAGGAAGTAATCATTAGAGCAATGGGTCGTTAGGGCTGATGGTGAAAGTCTTTGGGAAGTGAGGAAGGTTCGACTTCTTCTGCCACCTGCTGCTGAGACCTCCCTTGCTGGTGTGGAGGCTTAAGTGAGCAAGGCGTCGACGGGTTTTCCTTTTCCGTCTTTGGTGACGTAAAAGGGGCGCCCTTCTGTGACGTAGTTGGTGTCGGCGCGGATTCCGAGCGCTTTATAAATTGTCGCATACACGTCGATGAGTGGGACTGGGTTCTCGACGGCGAGCATCGGATGACGCTCCGCAGTTTTTCCGTGGACGTATCCCTTTTTGAATCCGCCACCAAAGAAGGTCATGCAGTTGCAACTGCTGAAGTGGCCGTGGAAACCGTACATTTTCTCGTTGGCGATAATGAGATCCTCTCCGGTATGGCGCTCGGCAAAGCCCTCCGTCTCGGAACCGGCCGACGGAGCACTGGCAATGGTTCGACCAAATTCTGTCATGATGCACACCAGTGTGCGCTCCAGAAGGCCGCGCTGTTTTAGGTCGCCGATGAGTTGGGCGATGGGGCCATCGATTTGGCGCTTCATTTCCTTCATGCGCCGGTGGCCGTTCTCGTGCATGTCGAATCCTTGGAAAGGGCCATACTGATATTCGACCTGCACAAAGCGGGCGCCCCGTTCCACCAAGCGTCGTGCCAGGAGCAGCCCGTTGCCGAAACGGCTGCCATTGAAATATCCCGGGTCGAGCTGCTCGGAGGCGGCAATCTTGGGTTGGTACGCAGCGATGACTTCTGGCTTTTCCTCTTGAGCGAAGTCGAAGGCGGCCTTCACCGGGGAATCCATCATCGCGCGGGCTTCTTCCAAGGTCTTGAGGTGCTCTTGAGCCTTGGGAGAATCGCGGAGCTCTTGGGCTGATAACCCGGCGATTTCCTTGAGCAATCCTTGGCGGCGGTCGAGACGATCCACCGTCATTCCCGCGGCCGCAGTGAGGGTCGCCATGCCTTTGGAAGGATCGGGCACCATGAATGGAGCGTGGTTCACGCCATAGAATCCCGGCCCCAGGTATTCACTAATGAAGAGGCGCTCGGCATCCGAGGTGTCGATGTCCCGGCCGATGTAAATGTAGGGCGGCACCGCGGGATTACGACGACCCAATGTGCGACCAATCACCGATCCGATGCTCGGAGCCTGGACCCCCACCGGAAACAGGTAGCTGGTCATGGCGTAATGTTGCGCCTTGAGATGAATGGCCCCGAATTTGGTGTCGTTGGTGAGGCTGCGCAGAAGGGTGCCTTGATCCATCACCGAGGCGATGGACTCCAATCCCTCTCCCAAGAAAATTCCGTCGGCTGCCGTGGGGATCTTCGGGCAAGTGCCGAGCAATTCGCTGCCCTTCATGCCCGACCGAAACGGAGTGTGCTGCTTCGGATCCCAGAGGTCGGTTTGCGCCATGCCTCCGGGGAGCCAAATCAAAATCATGGCGTCCGCCTTCGGGGTGAGCGGGGTTTTCGCGGCCACCTCCGCCTCGGCGGCACTGGCCGTCCACGGGTTAAACCCGGCGGCAGCGGCGGCAGCGAAGGAGCTTCTTTGAAGGAATTGTCGGCGGTCCAATCGGGTGTTCATGGCGCTGGGTGGGCCGGTGTTTTGGGGGAGCGGGGTTGGGTTAAAATGCGATGCGGCCAGGACTATCGGATGTATTGAAACTCGGGGCTGACGAACAACACCCAGAGAATATCACCGATTGCTTCCGAGAGAGCCTTTGGCCCATTCGCGCCGGACAAATGGTAAGTCATCCGGGCGCGTTCTGCCGCGCTGGGCATTCGGCTCAGCGTGAGCCAGTAAAGACGTTGCACCGTCTCCTCAGGCGACGCTGCGGACTGGCTAAAACCTTCGATGATCTCAGCCGAAGACACCATGCGGTGGAGCTCGGGTCCGTTGAGAAGTTCGAGCGATTGTACGACCGCGGTGTCGTCGGGCCGAGCGGTGCTCACCTCACTGCGTGCAGCGGGTTTTCCCAAGGCGCGGGTGAGGGGAGTGGAGTCTTCCTTGCGATAGGCCCGGTCTTCGTTTTTCCACCCCTTGCGGGTCGCCATTCGGATGCTGTCCAGCCATTGCTCCGCGGTGAGACGCCTCAGCGTCGGAGATCGGAAATAGCGGGGGTTTCCAGGGTTCAAAATATCGAAGCGGTCGGCACGCTCAGGGCGATACGCCGTCTGGTAGGTGCGGCTCGTTAGAATCCATCGGAGGGTGTGGCGGAGATCAAAGTCGTGCCGCACAAGATCCTGTGCGAGCCATTCGAGCAATTCGGGATGACTGGCGGGAAGGTCGCTGCGGAAATCGTCCGCGGGCTCGATCAATCCCAAGCCCAAGTAGCGCTTGAACAATCGGTTCACAATGCTCTTTGAGAAACGTGGATTGAGCGGATCGACCAGCATCTGCGCCACCCGATGGAGGCGATGGGTTAGATCGGTGGGAACCTCCAGGCTCATGCCATCGAGTTCGAAAGGAAATTTCGCCGGGATGCGTTGACCGGTCCGGGTTTCGCAGCGGATGAGTTCGAGGTCTCCAGGAGCGAACATCCCGGCAAAGGCCATGAAGCGCGCCTGTGGCCATTCCTTATTGAGGAAATGGCTGTGGCAGCTCGCACACTTCATTCCGGTACCGAGGAAGACCTGACTCACATTGGCAGCACTTTGAAGCGTCTCCTCATGGGTCTCATTCTTGATGTAGCCGCTGACGACATGCCGTCCGTTGGGCGTATATTCTTTGGGCTTCCGGAAGCCGGGCAGCGTGGGGTCGATGAGCTCAGCGACGAACAAATCGAAGGGCTTGTTGGCCATGAAGCTATCGAGGATCCACTGTCGATGGTTGCCTCGGGATCCGATGCCACCGTTGATGTCTGTGGGGGAGCTTCCCAGCGCATCTTCCCAGAAGGGGGTCCAGTGCGCGGCGTAATCGTTGGTGCGCGAGAGCAAGCGCTCAATGAGAAGGGTTCGCTTGTCGGGTGTTGGATCGGCAACAAACGCCTGAGCTTCTTGGAGGGGCGGAATGAGACCGGTGAGGTCGAGATACGCGCGGCGTGCGAAGGTGGAGTCGTCGCAGAGGGCGGGTGGCACCTCGGACTCAGGGAGTTTTGCCTCGCGCCATTTCGCACTAATAAAGGCATCGATGGGATTTCCCGGACCGGGTGGAGACGTTTGATCCGGTAGAAAGGAAACTCGATACCGGCGTGTCTGCACAAAACGCTCCTGGGGTGATAACGCGTCGTAGACCAAACGATCGAGAAGGCGGCCGGCTTTGAGCGCAGAGTGTTGGGAGGGGTTGGGCGCTGAAAGTGTTTTGGCTGCGGCCATGGAATCATCCAGAGCCCCTGCGGCGATCCACTGTCGGATGAGATGCAGTTCCTCCGCGTTCAGCGCCGGTGCCCCCTTGGGCATTTGAGCCGCGTCGGCCAAACCGCGGATGTGGCGCACCATCGGGCTTTCATCGGGTTTCCCCGGGATCACTCCGGGACCATCTTTTTTGCCGCCCCGTTTCAGGCCATCCACGGTCGACACATCGAGGCCGGCCTTGTGTTCTTCGGTGGAATGGCATTCGACGCAGGCGTCGAGCAATATGGGGCGGATATCGCGTTGGAAACTCACCCGTGAACCGGAAGCCGAATCGAGAGGTCGGAGAGGAATTAAGACCGAAGGCTTGCGAGTCTCCGCGGCCTGAGCTGACAGCAGAAGTAGCAGCAGCCCGGTACCCCCAATGGAGATCAGGCGGCCGCACAAGTCGGACAATGATCGGAGGTAACGCATGCGAGTCTTTATCAAATTGGCAAAGGACCTCTTCGGTCGCGACGGTGGGGTGTGAAAGGGGCGAGGCTGACCGGTTAGCCGAAAACTTTCCAAGGCTTTGTCCGCTTCCCAGGACTTCGCCATGTCTGTATTCGTGATGCCTAGGTCGGCGGTTCTGTGGCTGCTGCCATCTTTTCCTTGGCCGATGGGCCTCGTCTTTCTGGTGTCAGCACGGTGCCAGATCCAAAGTCTGAGGCCGATTGGATATCTCGGAGAATGAAGAGTGAAGAAGGGAGATCGAGTGACCTGTCCGACGAGGAAAATCCCGTAGCTTTTGCGCGCGTCTACCAGTCGGTCTGAGGAGTTTATCAACAGATCATTTTTCAACCCGAATGAAACAAGTCCTTCAATTACTCCTCGTGCTCGCGATTTTGGAAGGCATCGCTCGCGGAGAGAACGCAGAAACGGTGATCGGCAACCAATACCTGGAACTGCGCTTCCAAAAGACGGGTGACCGAATCGCGGCCACCACTTTGCACCAGCGTGTCTCGAATCGGATCATCACGCTGAGCGCCGATGACTTTTCGTTGAGTCGGGAAGGACAGGCACCGCTGCAATCCAAGGACTTCAAAGTACATCAGGTGCAGCGCACAGGAATCCCAGGTGGCCAGCGCCTGAGCCTGCTTTTGCGGGGCGGAGCGGGCGATGTTGCGGTGGTTTATGAACTGTTGGATGACGATTTCTTCCTGCGCCGTCATCTCGAGTTTTCCCCCACTGCGCCGATGCTGTTACGCCAGGTCGAGGTTTGGAAAATTGGGTTGGAGGGCCAGTGTCTCGACCAGGAAACCGGGCCTCCCGAAGAATTGTTAAACAATGTTTGGGGCGTCGATCGTAAGACTGGTTTTGGAAAGCCGGTTTTTCTCGAAGACACATTTTGGGGTCTGGAATTTCCCGCCGGCTACAATCACTACGCCTCTGGATTCCTGACGCTCAGTCATCTGCCAGGTCGGACGATCACAACGAAGTTCATCAGCAAGACAGCCGTTCTTGGTGTCGCGCCTGCCAAATCGGTTGCCTCCAGATTTCGCGCCTATATTGCCCAGGGCCGCCACCGTCCGGCGTTGCCCGCTGTGCAAGTGGACTACAACACGTGGACCACCGTGTCACCCGCCACAGAAGCAAACAGTTTGGACCTGATCGGGCAGTTCAAACGAAACCTCTTCGATCCGCACCGGGTTGCCTTTGACAGCTTCACCTTGGATGACGGTTGGGATGCGAAGAAGAGCCTGTGGGATCTAAACACCAATGGATTTCCCAATGGATTCAAACCTCTGTTGGCTGCGTTGCAGCCCATGGGAACGAAGCTGGGCCTGTGGCTCTCACCTTCCAGCGGGTATGAGCATGCGGCCTGGGGCGCAAAGCAGGGGTATGCACGGAATGCGACGTTCGACTGGTTTCTCTGTCAAAGTGATCCCGGCTATCGCCGCGCCATGAGCCGCCTCGTCCCGGATTTGATCCGCAATCATGATGTGGGTTTTTTTAAAATGGACGGCTTCTGCGCCAGTTGCGACACCCCCTTGCACGCACACCATCTGGATGGCGATTACGCCCGCGAGGCCAATGTGGATGCCTTCATTGAAATGCTCACCGCCATGCGGAAGGCCAAGCCCGGTGTGTATTTGGACCCAACAAGTGGGATGTGGCTCAGCCCGTGGTGGCTGTGGTTTGTGGATTCGGTTTATGCCGATACCTACGACGGAACCGCTCCAGCCATGGTGCCTTCCCCCAATGGGTTCGACGGTGCAACGACGATCCGCGATGCGCTATTGCGGCGCAGAATCGCAGCAAATCCTGGATTCGATCCGGCCGCCATCGAAACCCTCGGAGTTTATCTAGACCCCACTCTGGCCATTGATCCCGCCAGTTTTTTCGATAGCTGGCATGACAACGCCATGATGGTCGCCGGCCGTGGAAACCGTCTGCTCACCTTCTACATGAACCCGGCGAAGTTCCCGAATCCCGAGCGGGATTGGCCATTCCTGGCGCGTATGATCGAGTGGGCCCGGCACAACGCGGCGACACTCGCTCAAACGGAGATGATCTTGGGCGATCCCTACCGCGGGGAGGCCTACGGTTATGCCCATTTTCTGGGAGGGCGCGGAATCCTGGCTCTGCGCAATCCCTTCATTCAGCCCCAGACGGTGCACGTGAAGTTGGATGAATCCAGTGGTTGGAAGCCAAGCGACGCTGGAAACGGGACGTATGCCGCCACGGTGGTCTTCCCGTTTCATGAGACGCTGCATCGAGGTCTTCGGCATGGCGATTTGCTCACACTGCAATTGCAGCCTTACCAAACGATCCTCATCGAAATTGAAGCCAGCGGAAAACTGTCCCTCCCCTTCGCCGGGGTGCGGGTTCGCGAGATGGATCGCTCGGAAAGAAGGATTTCTTGGGAGGCTTTTGGATCCCCAGGGGCGAAACTCTCGGTGCCGGTTTCAGGATTGCCCAAGCCCGGCAAGATTGAATGGGCGGGTCGGGCGATCAAGAGCACTGGAAGCGCGGGAAGCATGAAGCTGCCCCTGACTTTCCCGGGTGAAGCGCAGCGTAGTTTTGTCGAATCCGGCCGCCTCCAGACGGTTCTCGCCACGAACAGCACGAGCCAATTTGAAGGCACGGGAACGGTGACCATCGGGAAAGGAACGAAGGCCTTCCTCTATGTGCTGTGCCAGGATCCATCGCCCTCTGATTTGCAATTTCAATGCCGGGCGACCCTCAACGGAATTCCGGTTCCGGCCTCGGCCCTCCACACACTCGTGGGCTCAAAAACCACTTTGCGGGAGGTGCGAGAGTTGCCCTTGAAACCGTGGGTTTTCTTTCGGTTTCCTGTGCCGGAAGGGAAAAACACCCTTCGGGTCACGCTCAGTCCTACCACTCCGGAGACGAAGACTTTTGAAGTCCAGGCGGGATGGTGGCTCTGGACCGAAGAGCCTCTGCAACGGGCCATCCTGACGATGGAGTTTGATGAGAGTTTGCCGCCAGCCTTGGCGGAGGTTCTCCCGAGTCCCTCCGGGATGGAGATCCAACGGCAGGTCATTCCCCTGCAGGGGTTGCAGTCGTTTACTTCAAGATCTTCGATACGCCTGAGCGAGTGAGCGCTGAGGGAATGGAGGCGCGGGAGTTGGCGGCCTGGCCGGTCGGGCGGGCCGGAGGTCGGTCGGCAGATCCAGGGGCTGTGTTCCAGAACACCCTCTTGAGCGTCGAAGGGTGAGCGTTGCCTTATCCGGCGGCCTCGTCGGTCGGGCTCCGTCGATTAGTCTTCGGTCGGCCCTCGAAGGCGTAGCAGGGTTATTTCGACCGACTGGGTGTCGTCACTAACCCATACCGATCCGTCTTGGACGGTGATTTGCAGCGCCATGGTCCGTTGGACCAACACGGCGAGACCTTGGCTCTGCTTGGAGGGAATTAGCCAGACGCTCAGATTGCGCAGGCGGGTGAGCCGGTTTTCGAGGTCCTTCCACCAGGCCAGTGCATTGGAATGGAAGTTGTAAACCGAGAGGCGTTCGACGCGGGCGGAGGTTCGGAGCAATCGCTTTTCGTCCGGTTGACCGAGATCGATCCAGTGGGTGACGCGCCCGGTGGCATCCTTTTGCCAGAGACTCGGTTCATCGGGCTCCCACATGTCCTTGGCCAGCTCGAGCGGGCTTTCGTCCAGTGAGGCCGGTGCGTTGAGTGCCAAAGCCAGAAGGCGAACCACCAGGCGCTCATCGGTCTCGGAAGGATGCCGTGCGATGGTCACGGAATGGTCGCAGTAGAGGTTGCGATCCATATCCGAGAGCTGGAGCTGGGCTTTGTGAATGGTTGCTTTGAGGGCCATGGAAGCGGTTTCGAACTGTAAACTAGCAGACGCCGGTCGTCGGGAACATCTCGATGAGGCCGGATTCGCTGCCAGCAGCGGTTTGCTGGCCACGGGCGCATTCTCCCTGACGTCGCAGATTTAGCGCCGAATTTGGGTCGTTCAGGCGATGAGCGACATCGACCCGCGTCCGAGTGTTCTACGACAATTATTCTTCCCCCCTTTGGCGGTATTTAAAATTCCCCACTTGAGGTGAGTTGAGGTTGGGTTTGTAGCAGGACTCCGTGATTTAGCCCAATGACCTCCGAGGTAGGGACCGATCTCCGAGCGGTCCGGCTCCGCGGCGTTCCAATCACTGCGGTGGTCCATGTCTGCGGACGTGGCGCTTTCGGAGAAATCGCCCTATCCCGGAGGCGCTGAGTCATGGATTGCGAGCGCAGGCTGCGAACTGCAACTCATCCGGGGATTCAGCCCGAAGCGGGGGTACGGTGGAACTTTAGGCCCACTACGGGTGAGCCTCCGAATCCCAGAGAACCGCGCGGAGGCGGGATCCTGCAAAAGGATCCCTCCACCGCTCCTAACGGCTGCTGTTTATCCTATTGGCCGTTGCCTAGCCTATTGGCCGCAGCACTTCTTGTATTTTTTGCCGCTGCCGCAGGGGCAGACGTCGTTGCGGCCCACACGGGGAACCGCATGCACCGGTTGCGCCTTGGACAACACTTCGTTGGCTTCGCTCACCAGGTTGCTGGACTCAGCCATCGAGGCTGGATCCTGGAACGGGGCTGCCGTCTCGTGGGTGGTCGTCTGCGGCAGGTTGTGCAGGAACTGCTCGAAAGCCATGAGACTCGAGGCGCTGCGGAAGATGTTGTGGCAGATCTCCGACTTGATGTTGACCATCAGGGCGTCGAACAGCTTGAAGGCCTCGGCCTTGTACTCGATGAGCGGATCCCGCTGGCCGTAGGCGCGCAGACCGATGGAGTTGCGCAGTGAATCCATCCCGTAGAGGTGTTCCTGCCAGAGTCGGTCGATGGCATCGAGGATCGTGTAGCGCTCAATGTTGGTCAACGCGTCGATGCGCTCGAAGCTCACCTTCAGCTCATAGGAATCACGGATGGACTTCGAAATGAAGTTGAGCACCGAGAACTGAGCCTCGCTCAGACCATCGAACATCGACCCCTCCACCGGAGCCACCTTGCCCGCACGGGCGGCCTTGAGGATCTCTTCCTCGGGCATCCCCAGCGGGAAGTTCAGATTCACCCAGTCGGCCATGCCGCGGATGTCCCAATCACCCGGGTCCGAATCGCGGTGCGTGAACTGCGCCACCTTCTGCAGGACGACCTCTTCCATGATGTCCATCAGGCGATCCCGAACATCGTCGGCATGGATAATGTCGTTGCGGAAGCCATACACGACCTCGCGCTGCTTATTCATCACGTCGTCGTACTCGAGCGTGCGCTTGCGCTGCTGGAAGTAATGACCTTCGACGCGCTTCTGCGCCGTCTGGATCGACCGGTTGAGCAGCGGGTGCTCGAGCTCTTGGCCTTCTTCGAGGCCCATGCGCTCCATGACCTTGGTGATGCGCTCGGAGCCGAAGAGACGCATCAGGTCGTCTTCGAGCGAGATGAAGAAATGGGAAGAACCTGGATCGCCCTGACGCGAGCAGCGGCCGCGCAGCTGGCGGTCAATGCGGCGCGATTCATGGCGCTCGGTGCAGAGCACGTGCAGGCCGCCCAACTCGGCGACCCCGGCCCCCAGTTTGATGTCTGTGCCGCGACCGGCCCTTTTGGTGGCGATGGTCAATGATACCTTCTGACCCGCGCGGGCCACAATTTCGGCCTCCTGCTCGTGGTATTTCGCGTTGAGCACCGAATGGACGATGCCTTCCTTTTTGAGCATCCGACTGAGCATCTCGCTCGACTCCACGGAAATGGTTCCCACCAAGATCGGTCGACCTTGCGTGTGCAATTCCTTCAGCTCCTTGAGCACCGCGTTGAACTTCTCGCGCCGGGTCTTGTAGACCGTGTCGTTGGAGTCTTTGCGGATATTGGGTCGGTTTGTCGGGATTGTCAGCACCCCCAGCTTGTAGATGTCGAAGAACTCCTGGGCCTCGGTCTCGGCGGTGCCGGTCATGCCCGCCAGCTGGGTGTAGAGGCGGACGTAGTTCTGAATGGTGAGGGTGGCCAGCGTCTGGGTCTCGCGCTCGATCTGGACGTTCTCCTTGGCCTCGACCGCCTGGTGCAGTCCCTCACTCCAACGCCGACCGCTCATCAGACGGCCGGTGTGCTCATCGACGATGATGACCTTGTTGTCTTGCACCACGTATTGGACGTCGCGCTCGTAGAGGCAGTAGGCCTTGAGCAGTTGGCTCAGCGCGTGAATGACGCCCGCCTTCTCCTCGAATTGCGCCTGAATACCGCCCTTGGCTTCCATGCGCCCTTTGGCGTCGAGCTCGGTCGAGGTGTCGATCTGGTGGTAGAGCGTGGGCAGGTCGGGCAGCACGAAGGCGTCCGGATCGTTCGGGCTGAGATGGGCGCGGCCCTTTTCGGTGAGGTCGGCCTCGTGGGACTTCTCCTCGATGGCGAAAAACAGTTCCTCCTTCTGGGCGTACAGTTCCTTCTTGGACTGGTCGGTGAGCAGCTGAGCTTCGTAGCGCTGCACCAACTGCTGGTTGCGGGGCTCCTCGAAGACGCGCATGAGGCCTTCGGAGCGCGGTTGCCCGAGTTTGGATCGGTACAGCAGCATGCCGATCTCTTGTTCCAGATCGGCGGCGTTCTTGGGCGGGACGCCGTTTTCAGGGCGCAGCTTGGGAATGAGGGCCTCGGCTTCGCGCAGGAAGCGGTTGCACAGTTCCTGCTGCGCCTGAACCAGCCGTTGGACCGACGGTTTGAACTCGACGAACTTCTGGTCCATCGACACGACCGCGGGGCCCGAGATGATCAGCGGGGTTCGCGCTTCATCGAGGAGGATG